>JBDSOQ010000188.1:0-29770 GCA_039914755.1 Nitrosospira sp.
TACTTAGCGGCGGCCAGGCCCGGTGAAGTGATGCCGGGCATAGCCCGGCTTACTTCATTATTTCTTCTCTTCCACCAGGGGCGAAATATGCACAGCCTTTGTGGCTTTTGTAGGATGGGTGGAGCAAGAAAGGTTTGATGATGGTTACGCTTCAGTAGGTCGGGCTCTGCCCGACATCATTTTTACGATCGTCGGGCAGAGCCCGATCTACCCGATACAGTCTAATCGTCAGGCAGAGCCCGGCCTACCTCTGTCAGATCATATAGAGACATAAAAAATAAAGGCCAGGGGAGAAAACCTCGATATGTCCGCGATCAATCCGCTTAACGAAGTGGTTCAAGTTCACGCCAGTGGTTCATCCTTCCACAGGCAGCCAGGGTATACCGCATTCCTGGCGGGACTCGAAGCAGGGCGGCATCTGCGAGCTTCAGTGCAATCCCGTCTTCCGAACGGTGAGTTTCTGGTGACAGTAGGTGCAAAAGACATGGCGGATGCCCAACTATTGCACATGAGGTTGCCTGCGGATATGCGCCCGGGTGATGCGCTGAACCTGGTTTTCGTCTCACGGAATCCCCGGCCCACATTCATGCTCATGGCCGAGCCCTCTTCAGCCGCGGTTTCCGTTCCGCTCAGTGAGACCGGACGCTTCATCAGCGATCTGTTAAGCCGCTCGACCCCTCCAGGCAGCCTCACGACATTATCCAGCACTGCTCCGTTACTCGCGGCGCCGCCCGCAGACGGTGTCCAATTGGCTGCGATTCTGGCCCGTACGCTGGGCCAAAGCGGCCTGTTCTACGAATCTCATCAGGCTCAATGGATAGCCGGTAAAAGGCCGCTGGCAGAATTGCTGCTGGAGCCGCAGGCACCGTTATTCGGATTGAGAGCACGCTTGCCTGATCCAGCCGCCCAATCCAACGCATCCATAATGACCGGTATGGCACGCGATAATGCTGCCGATGCGAATGTGCCGGTTCATCCCGATACATTAGCCCTGGTGCGGCAGCAACTGGAAGTTTTCGAAACACGCCATATCACCTGGCAGGGCGTGGCCTGGCCCGGCCAGAAGATCGAATGGGAGATTTTCGAGGAAAAACCTGCGGATACCGGCGAACCCGGCGAGTTCGATGAATCCGATGAACCCGGCCATCCCCATGCCGCCTGGCAAACCCGCCTGAATCTGACCATGCCGAATTTGGGTCAGGTCTCGGCTAGCCTGCGCTTTGACGCGCATGGGGTCGAAATACGGCTTACCACGGCGAGCCCTGTTACGGCGTTCATGCTACGAGCGGGTGCGACGCCGCTCGCGAACGGGCTGGATTCCGCCGGCATCAGTCTGCGGGGAATGGGGGTGGAACTGGATGAATAAACCCGATCCGTCCAAGGTGCAGGGGGTGGCAGTGGCGCTGGCTTATCGCGCCGGCCGGACGGCACCGCAAATTGTCGCAAAAGGCCGCGGGCTCATCGCCGAGACCATCATCAGCGAGGCGCGAGCCCATGGTATTTATGTGCACGAATCGGCCGACCTGGTATCCCTACTGATGCAGGTAGATCTGGACCAGTATATCCCACCGCAGCTCTACCGCGCGGTAGCGGAACTGCTCGCCTGGCTTTATAAAATGGAAGCCGGAATGGAGACCGGAACGGAAATCTCGGCGCTGCCCCGACCCGATCCGGGAGCGCGTTCATACCGCTGAATGCATGGTCTGCCCTGCGCCATCAGATCGGCAAAATAGTTTTACAGGTCGATGCGAGGATGGATGGCGGCAGCAATTCAAATTGAATTACCACCGGCAAAGCCGGTGGTTTATTGGGTGAACTCCTCAAAGGGGTCTCAAAACCGTGAGCCGCTTCGCGGCGGAGCGAGGCTACAGCTCCAAAGTAATCTCTCTTGCAAATAATTACTTCGATCATATCGCCTCTCCAATTCCATACACCGATTCAAAACTACCCCCGAGCGGCGCAAAGGTCAAACCTTTCAAAGTCCCCCGGCAAAGCCGGGGGTTTACCTTGCTTAATGAGGCAACGCGCCCCTGTGCTCAGTAAAAAAGGAGCTTCCCGCATTATATCTTTTTTGATATACTGAGATATGAGCTGGACGGTCGAGACCCTGAATGAAACCGTTGGTGCGGAGGTCGAGGCCTTGCCCGAAGACATGCGGGCAAGGCTGGCGCGCATCGCAAAGCTCATTGAGGATAAAGGCCTGGAGCTTGTGGGCGATCCGCACGTGAAGCATATTGAAGGCCGTATTTGGGAAATACGGCTGAAGGGCCGCAGCGGAATTTCGCGGGCGCTGTATGTGACGGCACTGGTTCGACGTGTGGTGATTGTCCGGGTCTTCGTGAAGAAAACGGATAAGACGCCGCGGCGCGAGATAGACTTGGCGTTAACCCGCGCGAAATCGGTTCAATGATGGAGGTGTAGCAATGGCGCGCATATCTGAGATGCACAAGAAGTGGCTGAAAGAGCCGAAGTACAAGAAGGCTTACGATGCGCTAGAGGAGGAGTTTGTCCTGGCGGGGATCGTCATGGACGTGCGCAACCGCGCCGGCCTGACGCAAGAGGAACTGGCCCGGAGGATGGGCACGACGCAGCCGGTCGTCGCCCGTCTGGAAAGCGGCCGCTCCCGCCCGTCGATGCGGACGCTGGAGCGCTTGGCGGAAGCTACGGGGTCTCGTTTGCTCATCAGCTTTGCGCCACTAGAAGCGAACTGAAGCCGGGGGGTGTAAATAATTTTGTGTAATCGGTCATTAGGCAGGAGACTGTCGTCCATAAGGAAGAACGATGACCAAACGCAAAATAGTAGAATCCGACTTGATTGATTGCTGGCTGACTACCAGAGACCGGAAGACCTGCCTGGTGAGAACGGGATACTCAAGCAACTGATCAAAGCCATTATGAAGCGTGCATTACAAGCCGAACTGAATGGTGACAAGGAATTGCTGGGCTTATGGGTGGCTCGGACAGAAGGCGCGAACCCCACATTCATACCGGCATGTTCATGATATCTTGATACGCCGATACCATCTTGTTGCGGACTTGCAGAGTATATTGGAATGAGATGGAGGCCTTCTGCATCGATATCATTGCCTCGGTAAGATTTGCATCGGGCGCGCCCAGCTCGAAATCCCGCGCAAGCTTTGCCGCATGCTGCTGGACGTTATTCACCTGATCCAGCGATTTCCTGAATACGGTGGTGAAATCGACTCCCATACCTTCACCGCCGCCACCACGAGCGCCGGCTATTGCCGACGCCGGTTTCCCCGCCGCGAGCGCGGCACCGGTTTGCAATTGGGCGAGCATTGCGTCTATTTTCGATACATCCATCTGATCCCCGTTTTTTACGCTTTTCTGGAAAGTGTGCACGATAGCACGGCCCTATCTTGGATCCGTTCGCTGAAAAGGCTGTAAAACCCGCTTCTATTCCTTGTTTTAAAACCTGCGTGCATGTTGATAATGCTCGAATTCGCCTGGCAGCCTGTGGGCTTGAAGAATCACAGCAAAAAAGTGATTGGGTGAGGGCGGATTTTGCAGATTTTGAAGGCCAATAGTTATTCTATTGGCCGAAAAAGCGGCGAAATATGAACCGCCCGGATGCTTTTGCAGCCGATTTCCTTTAAGCCCGACAGGCTGCCAGACCCAGATACATCAAGTTGATAGCGCACTTTTAAATTCAGCACCCATGAACCATAAAGATTTCCCGCATCGCTTGGCCTCACCTTCCTGGTGAATTCACTACTTTGCTACCTCACTACAGCCGCCGTATTCAGGTCGAATGCCAAGTTGGGCTTATATGACAAACAATAAAAAAACCTATTCCATTCATATCGAATCGCTGGAGACACCATGTCGGTAGTTGCCGAAGCCATCGCACCGGGCGGAGTTCAGACTTTCGCGCAGGGTTTTTTGGCACGGATGTCCAGTCAGCAGAAGATGGGCCTGATGCTGGCTGTTTCGGCCATTGTCGCATTGCTGGCAGGCGGCTGGATGTGGAGTCAGGTTCCCGACTACAAAGTGCTGTTCAGCAATGTATCCGACCGTGACGGCGGGGCCATCATTGCGTCCCTGCAGCAAATGAATGTACCGCACAAGTTTGCCGATGGAGGTGGAGCGATTCTTGTGCCCGCCAATCAGGTTCACGACGTCCGCCTCAAACTCGCTGCACAGGGCTTGCCCAAGGGCGGTCTGGTCGGTTTCGAACTGATGGAAAACCAGAAGTTCGGCACCAGCCAGTTTCTTGAGCAGGTCAATTTCCAGCGCGCGCTGGAAGGCGAGCTCGCCCGCTCGATCCAGGCAGTTTCAGCAGTGGATAGCGCGCGGGTTCATCTGGCCATCGGCAAGCAATCCGTGTTCATGCGTGAACAACAAAAGCCAAGCGCCTCGGTCCTGGTAAATCTTTACCCCGGCCGCGTGCTCGACCAGCAGCAGGTAAATGCAATCATACATCTGGTTTCCAGCAGCGTCCCGAACCTGCCTGTCAGCAATGTCACGGTTGTGGACCAGCAGGGCAACCTGTTGAGCAAAATTGACGAATCGGACACCAATACGGGCTTGAACCCCAACCAGCTTAAGTATTTGCTGGCGTTGGAGCAGAGCTATATCAAGCGTATCGAAGCCATCATCGCGCCCATCGTGGGAAAGGAAAATGTGCGCGCCCAGGTTACCGCCGATGTCGATTTCGCTCACTCCGAGCAAATGGATGAGATTTATAAACCCAACCAGGACCCGGGCAGCTCCACGGTACGCAGCCAGCAGACCTCGGAATCAGCCAATGGGACCGGTCAGGAGGGCGGCGTGCCGGGCGCCCTTTCCAATCAGCCTCCCATGCCGGCAACGGCCCCGATCACGACGCCGCCGGGCTCGCCCCTCAGCCAGACGCCCACGACCGGCGCCACGCAGCCCGCAACGCCTCCTGTGCAAACCAATACGAACACACGCAAGGATGCCACCACCAATTATGAAGTGGACAAGAGGATCCAGCATGTGCGCAGACCGGTGGGCGGCATAAAACGCCTGTCCGTTGCGGTGGTTGTCAACCACAGCAAGATGACGGATCAGAATGGAGTGGTCAGCAGCCAACCGCTCAGCGACGCACAGAAGATACAGATCACGGATCTGGTGAAGGAAGCCATGGGCTTCAGCAATGAGCGTGGCGACACACTGAATGTGGTCAACAGCCCATTTACGGACATCGAGCAGGATGTCCTGCCCGAGGTGCCGCTCTGGAAACAGCCGGAAATGATTGATCTCGCCCAGCAGACCGGAAAGAATTTGCTGATCGGGGCGCTGATTCTGTATCTGGTACTGGGCGTATTGCGGCCGATGCTGAAACGCGCGAATCAGCCACCGCCCCCCTTGCTGACGGATTCAACCGAGAATAACGAGAATAAAACCGGGCAACCCGCACCGGCTCTGGCTGCCGCGCCGCGATTCTCCGCTTATGAGCAAAACCTGGCGCTTGCCCGGCAATTGGCCAAGGATGATCCGAAGATGGTGGCGGGCATTGTCAAACAGTGGGTGACGGGCAATGAATGAGGAGGGCATCAGCAAGGGCGCGATCCTGCTACTATCGCTGGGCGAAGATGAGGCAGTGCAGGTACTCAAGCATTTGAACCCTCTCGAGGTGCAGAAGCTGGGCATCGCAATGGCAAAAGTCAAGAACCTGAGCCAGGAGCAGATCAATGCCGTGCTCAGCGATTTTTGCAACCGCGCCCACGGAGAAAACCTTCTTATGGATCTCGACTCCGAAAGCTATACCCGAGCGGTACTTGAAAGGGCGTTGGGCGAGGACAAGTCTACGGACATTATCAGCCGTATTCTGGAAGGCAACGACACCAGCGGTATAGAAGGGCTCAAATGGATCGATTCGCAATCGGTCGCGGAGCTGATCAAGAGCGAGCATCCGCAAATCATCGTCACCATCCTGGTGCATCTGGATCGCCATAAAGCCAGCGATATTCTGGGCCAACTCGCCGAGCAGTTGCGTAATGACGTACTGCTCCGTATCGCCACGCTCGAGGGTATTCAACCCTATGCATTGCGCGAGCTCAACGATGTGCTGACCGACCTGCTCTCCGGTAGCGAGAATATCAACAAAAGTCCTGTAGGAGGAATCCGGACTGCAGCGGAAATCATCAACTTCATGGGTAGCGCAGCGGAGGCTTCAGTACTTGGCAATTTACGAGAATTCGACGGAGACCTGGCGCAAAAGATCATGGACCAGATGATCGTCTTCGAGAACCTGATGGACATAGACGACCGTGGCATCCAGCTCTTGCTGCGTGAAACCGATTCAGGAGCACTGGTGATCGCGCTGAAAGGCGCAGCCGAGGAACTTCGCGAGAAAATATTCAGAAACATGTCAAACAGGGCTTCCGAAACGCTGCGTGAAGACCTGGAAGTCATGGGTCAGGTGAGGGTGAGTGAGGTAGAGGCCCAGCAAAAGCAAATATTACAGGTTGTTCGCCGGCTTTCCGACGAAGGTCGCATCGTATTCGGCAGCAAGAAAGAGGAAAGTTATATCTAGCGGTTGTATGACTTGAAGAATCGCAGCGAAAAAGGGACGGGGTGAGGGCGAATTTTGCGGGTTTTGAAGGCCAATAGCTAACCTGGGCGCTGCTTTCGCTCCGACGCTCAGCCTGATAGATAAGGAAAAAAAAAAGGATGAATGACGACCATGGCCAGCCGAATTATTCATAAAGAACGTCTCGCTGCCTATCAGCGTTGGGAGATGAATACTTTCGAACCTGCCGAAGTATCGGTACCCGAGCCTGGCGAAGGAAAGTATGAGAGCGCGGATAATTCCGGCACGGCAGTAATCCTGCCCACGGTCGAGCAGATCGAACAGATTCATCAGCAAGCACGGCAGGAAGGCTACGCCGCTGGATATGAAGCCGGCTTCAACACGGGCCAAGCGGCTGGCTATCAGGCAGCCAGTGCGCTAGGCGCGGCGGAGGTCGGCAAATTGCAGGGGCTGCTGCATTATTTCCAGCGGGAATTGACAAATGCAGATCAGGCCATCTCTGACAATTTGCTCGCTCTGTCCCTATGCCTCACCAAGCAAATGCTGCGTGAAGGCTTGAAGGTAAGGCCGGAGCTTATGCTTGGGGTGGTGCGCGATTGCCTGCAAAATGATGCGGCGTTCAGTCAACCGGTACAACTATTTTTGCATCCGGATGATGCTGCCCTGGTGCGCGAACATTTGCACCACGAACTCAACGATTGCACGGTGTGCGTTGATCCCAGCCTGGACCGCGGCAGCTGCCGGATCAAGACGGGCAGTGGCCAAATTGATGCCACCTTGGCAACGCGCTGGCAGCGCATGGTTCAAACGCTGGGGCAAAACGGCAATTGGCTGGAGTAACCCAAGTGCTGCGGTTTACCACTCATTCTTCACCCGGCGTCACGACTTCCTGCAACTGATGGGGCGCGTGACCCCACTTTTTGATAAGTTCGCTAGGCGGATTCAGGACAAACCCATGCAAGCTTCCTCTCACACAGACTTTCACACAGATCAGTGGCGCAAGTTTCTCAAAAACTGTGGCGATATCGCTGGCAACGCTCAACCCTTCCAGGTTTCCGGCAGTCTTACTCGGGTTACGGGACTGGTAATGGAAGCAGTAGGACTCAAGCTTGCGGTTGGAAGCGGCTGCACCGTGCTGACGCCCAATGGCAACAGGGTAGAGGCGGAGGTAGTAGGTTTTCAGGGCGACCGGCTTTATCTGATGCCCAATACCGACGTGTTTGGCCTGACACCTGGCTCGAAGGTCATCCCTTGGGGCAACACCGGCGCGCTGCCGGTGCTGGATGACGCTAGCCAACCACGACGTCGCGCCTCCGATCGGCTCAAGCGTTTTCCTGTGGGAAACGGGTTACTGGGACGCGTACTGGATGGTGCCGGCCGTCCTCTGGATGGTCTGGGACCGCTGCAGGCAGAGCACGGTGCGCCGCTCATCAATAAGCCGCTCAATCCGCTCGATCGAGACCCGATAAATCAGACACTGGATGTCGGCGTACGCGCAATCAATGCGCTGCTTACCGTTGGACGAGGCCAACGCATGGGCTTGTTTGCCGGCTCCGGAGTGGGAAAGAGCGTCCTGCTCGGCATGATGGCGCGCTACACCAGCGCCGATGTGATTGTGGTGGGGCTGATCGGCGAGCGAGGCCGCGAGGTCAAGGAATTCATCGAACAAATCCTGGGTCCGGAAGGGCTGGCCCGTTCGGTGGTGGTGGCCGCCCCGGCCGATACCTGGCCGTTGATGCGATTACAGGGCGCGTCCTATGCCACGTCCATCGCCGAATATTTTCGCGATCAGGGCAAGAATGTCCTGCTGATCATGGATTCGCTTACACGCTATGCCATGGCGCAGCGAGAGATAGCGCTGGCAATTGGAGAGCCGCCCGCAACGAAAGGTTATCCGCCTTCCGTGTTCGCCCGATTGCCGCAACTGGTAGAACGGGCCGGCAATGGCATCAAGGGAGGAGGTTCGATTACCGCGTTCTACACCGTGTTGACCGAGGGGGACGACCAGCAGGACCCTATCGCGGATGCGGCCCGTGCAATCCTCGACGGTCATATCGTGCTGTCGCGCCACCTTGCGGAAGCGGGCCATTATCCCGCCATCGATATAGAAGCTTCGATCAGCCGGGCCATGACCGGATTGATTTCGCCGCAATATTTCGAGCAGGTACGTGGCTTCAAGCAACTCTATTCGCGTTATCAGCGTTCACGCGACCTGATCAGTGTAGGGGCCTACTCGTCCGGGAGCGACCCGCTGCTGGACCGCGCGATCACGCTATATCCCAAACTGGAAGCGTTCCTTCAGCAAGGCATGTTCGAGCGTGCGGATTATGCGGACAGCGCCGCTAAACTGGGCGTGCTGCTCGGCGAACAGCCCCGGCCCATCTGACTTGACCCAACTTGGCCTGACTGAATCAGCCCAAATTTGATCCTAACCAAACCTTTGGCCGGAAAAGAAGAAAATGGCAAAACCATCCACTTTGGATACATTGATCGAACTGGCGCAGACACGTACGGACGATGCGACAAAACGCCTGGGGATGCTGTGCACACAAGGTGTACAGGTAGAAGCCAAGCTCCAGTTGCTGCTGCAATATCGGGATGATTACTGTGCCCGCTTTCAGGTGTCGATGCAGCAGGGGTTGACGGCATCCGACTGGCGCAACTACCAGGAATTCATCGACAAGATCGACGCCGCAATCACCCAGCAGCGCGAGGCCCTGGCCTCGGCGCAGCAGCGCGTCGCGGCGGGCAAGATCGCCTGGCAGTCGGCCAAGCGCACTTTCAATTCTTATGACACGCTCGCGCAACGCCAGGCTCGCGCGGAATCGCTGCGTACGACAAAGCGCGAACAGCGTGAAACCGACGAGCATACGGTCAACGCCACCGCCCGCCAGAATCCATCGCGCTAATCGCTTCCTTCTTAACCATCACCATCGAAAAATATCGGAACCAATATCATGCTGACCTTGCCCGCACTCAACAGTATGTCTTCATCCCCCGTGTCTCCGCTCAGGAATTCCGCTCCCGCTACCGATGCACAGGAGGCCGGGCAAGCCGCTGCTACTGCTGGTTTTGGCGAAGTGCTTGCGCATGAAATGAGCGGAAAGGATCGCTCCGACGTTGGGCTACCCGATGAGAAAACAGCCCCAGGCAAAGATCCCGATGGCAAGGTCACCAGCGCGGGGAAGATGGAAGCGCAAGATGCGGAAATAATGAAAGATATAAAGGAAAGGGAAAGTAATCTGGTTGTGGTTGCTGCGGTGCTTCAGCCCATGGATATGACGGAAATATTGCCCGGCCTGGCGACTGCTCGCGCGCCGGGTTCACGAACCGATGTCGGAATCGATGCCCGAGCCGATGTCCAGGCCGATACCCGGCACAGCGACCCCGCCGATACCCTGGCCAGCATGTCCCCGGCCGAGCTTGCCACTGCCGTGGCCCAGCATGCAGGATTGGTGGCTTCGCAGTTCAGCCCGGTTACTGCACGGTCGGCCGGAATTCCAGACAGCACCGGCACCGGCACGAGGGCGGCCACGGCCGCCGTCGATGCGGGCACGTCCCGGAACGCAAGATTACCATCCGACGCACTCACTACCACCGCGTCTGGCGTAATGGCCAGGACAGCAGCCAGAGCGGGGCAGGGCGGTGTAAGCGATCCAGTCATTCCGGATAAGACTTTCGTTACTGGCGACGACGCCCCGATCAAGCCGTCCCGGGATGGGAGACAGGGCACTTTGCCCCAACTGGAGTTCGGCTCACCGAAATTCAGCTTGGCGGGTGAAACCCGGCAACTCGAAAACTCCATGCTTGAAGTTGCGCAGCACAATTTGTCCACCGCACAGGTAGAGGCAGGGGCGGGGGCGGCGGCAGCCATACTTGAGCGCGGTTCCATATCGGCAGCCATATCCGCCGCTTCGGCGGCCGCGACAGGCACGCCTGTTCACGCTGCGCTTGGGCTGGAACCTCGCCTCGGTGCTGCCGGCTGGGATAATGCACTGGGTCAGAAGGTCCTCTGGATGGTTTCCAACCAGCAGCAGGTTGCGGAACTGAGCCTCAACCCGCCCGATCTGGGCCCCTTGCAAGTCGTCTTATCCATCTCCGATGACCAGGTCAGCGCGATGTTCATTTCGCAACAGGCTGATGTGCGGCAAGCACTGGAAGCCGCGCTTCCGCGACTCAAGGAAATGATTGCGGACAGCGGGATCAATCTAAGCAACACGACCGTGAGTGCAGATTCTGCCCGGCAACAGGCAGAGTCCGGACAGCAAAACCATTCGGGCGCGCGATATGGTAAGGGCAACGGTCAAATGACCATGCCGGGGATAGATGCGGGTGCAAACCCTATTCGTTCCGGGGGAAACAGTCTGGTGGATACGTTCGCTTAGCTTGCAAAAGTGCAAAGCCGCAACTGGCAGAATTTTTCTGCGCCTTATTTTCGTCGCTCCTTCAACCTGAATCCGATAGTTGGACGGGGTGAAGTGTATGGTTTTTGGGGTGCAGGGCAAGGCGCAACGACGCGGAATGCGACCGCGCAGGGCCGAGCACGACCCCGAAGCGGCCTCACCTGGAAGGTGAGCGCCAAATAATATGAAATGTTATTGTTAATCAGGACACTGATCATTTATCAGATTATGCCAAGGTAGGTCGGGCTGCGCCCGACGATCGTAAAAACAATGTCGGGCGGAGCCCGACCTACTAGCGTAACCATCATCGAGCCTTTTCTTGAAAGAGCGGTCAACTACCGGATTCAGGTTTAATCGCTGGTGGATTCAGTCTCATACATCAAATTCCGAGATGGCCGGTTTTTCTCCTTCTGTTCACCGTGCTGCCGCAGCACTACTGCCGTGATAATGGTATTTATACTTTGTAACGGTATTTATACTCAGGAACAGGACGAGTCATGGCAACCAGGCTGAACAAACAGGAAAGGGTATATCGCGAGTCCGCTGTCGTCGATCCGAAGCAAAAGCCCAAAGGCAGCAAATTGATTCTGATCGTTGTTTCGGCCGTACTGCTGCTCGGCACCGGCGCCGGCGGTGCAGCATGGTATTTCAGCCAGATCCAGGACGGGGCAACGCCCATGAAGAAGCCGCCCGTATTCGTCAGCCTGGATACATTTACCGTCAATCTGCAGCCCGAGCACAGCGAGCAGCACCTTCAGACCAATCTGACCCTGAAGGTTGAAAATGTCGAAGCGGTGGACTTGATCAAGCTGCATATGCCGGAGGTGCGCAACCGGATTTTGCTGCTCCTTTCCAGCAAGGCGGCTTCGCAGATTATTGCCACAGACGGCAAAAAGGCGCTTGCCGCCGAATTGCTCGCCGAGATCAATCAGCCGTTCAGTGAAGACAACGCGGGGAAAGTCGTCGAAAGCGTACTTTTTACTTCTTTCGTGATCCAGTGAATGCCTCATGAGTAACGATTTTCTCTCGCGGGAAGAAGTGGACGCGCTGCTCAAAGGGATCAGAGGCGGTGCGGACGAAACTCAGCAGGAGGCTCGACCTTCAGGTTTCCGTCCATATAACCTGGCGACTCAAGAGCGTATCGTGCGTGGGCGCATGCCTACACTTGAAATTATCAACGAGCGTTTTGCCCGGCTTTTACGGCTTGGCCTGTTCAATTTCATGCGCCGAAGCGCAAATGTCACTGCAGGTCCGGTCCGGGTCATCAAATTCAGCGAATTCGTGCGCAACCTGGTGGTGCCGAGCAATCTGAACCTCGTGCACGTCAAGCCGCTACGCGGTACATCGCTATTCGTGTTCGATCCCACCCTGGTGTTTCTGGTGGTCGATAACCTGTTCGGCGGTGACGGCCACCTTCTTCCCACGGCGGAAGGGCGCGACTTCACTCAAACCGAGCAGCGCATCATCCAGCGACTGCTCAATCTGGTATTCGACAGCTACGGAAAGTCCTGGCATCCCGTATACCCAATCGAGTTCGAATATGTGCGTGCCGAGACGAACACGCAGTTCGCCAACGTGGCGACACCCAATGAAGTGGTTGTCGCCACTACGTTCGAGGTCAACTTCGGCACCATCGTAGGAGAGATGCATATTTGCATCCCATACTCCATTCTTGAGCCGATACGCGACCTGCTTTCCAGCAGCATGCAGGGTGAGGCGCTGGAGGTCGACAAGCGGTGGGTTGGCCGCCTGTCAAAACAGGTGCAGTCGGCTGAGGTAACAATGCTGGTGGACCTGGCGCATGTGCACGTTACCCTCGATCAAATACTCAATATGCAGGTGGGTGATGTAATTCCGCTGGATATCCCAGAATTTGTCACCGCCAGCGTCGACAGCGTACCGGTAATGGAATGCCGCTATGGCATTTCCAACGGCCGGTACGCGCTGCGCATGGAAAAAATGCTTGGCTCCGCGAGCAACGAATGAGCTCCGATGAACGCCGCGATCTGTCCAGGCGACCCTTTACGAAACAATCCGAGGAGATGAACGTGCACGTAAAACAAGCCAATTCCGAATCACGAATGACTGAGCAGGAAACTGCTGCAGCCGCTGTGGCCGAAGGCGCTCCAGCTCCAATTTTCGAACAGTTCACCCCCGGTCAGAAGATGCAGATTCACAATGACATCGACATGATCATGGATATACCCGTTCAAATCACCGTGCAATTGGGGCGTACCAAAATCGCCATCAAGAATCTGCTCCAACTGGCACAAGGTTCGGTCGTAGAGCTGGACGGCCTGGCAGGTGAGCCGATGGACGTGCTGGTCAATGGTTATTTGATCGCCCAAGGCGAGGTTGTAGTGGTCAACGAGAAATTTGGTATTCGCTTGACCGATATCATCACGCCGAGCGAGCGTATCCGTAAATTAAACCGCTAGCAGCCTGTCGGACTTGAAGAATCGCAGCGAAAAAGTGACTGGGCGAGGGCAGATTTTGACGATTTTGAAGGCCAATGGTTATTCTATTGGCCGAAAAAGCGGCGAAATATGAACCGGCCAGACGCTTTTGCAGCCGACTTCCTTTAAGTCCGACAGGTTGCTAGGTTCAAAGGCCACGAATTCAGGTATGGACGAGATGAAAACCCGCGGCATCTGCAACGGCATATTTGCGCATTTCCATGGCAAGCGCGCATGTTTTATAAACTCACCCTATCGTGTTGATATCGCACGCCATCCCAAAGGTTCTTCGGCTGGACCGACACCTTTTCTGGTTCCGCTGTCATTGGTATTGTATGCATTGCCGGTGACCACCATGGCACAAACCGTGGCAACAGATGCAATGGGTGCCGCCTCCGGCGGAAGCATGCTCCAGGTCATACTCGGCCTGGGCCTGGTACTCGCCGTAATGGCGGGTTCCGCATGGCTGCTGAGGCGTTTTGGCGGCCTCCAGCGTAGGCCCGGCGGCGGTATCAAGGTAATCGGCGGCTCGGCTGTCGGTCAGCGAGAGCGGGTTGTACTGGTGGAAGTCGCCGATACCTGGCTGGTGATAGGCGTCGCACCGGGTCATGTCACCGCATTGCACAGCATGCCCAAGGGCGAGATTACCACTGAAACTGCCGATACCATCGGCGGCGCCGGCACGGATCACCATTTTTCCGCCTGGTTCAGGAAGACGATGGCAAAGCGCGATGGTGAACGGCATGGCAAATAGTAGTTTTCCGTCCGGGACACGCGCCGTGACGGGAATTGCGCTCGGAACGGTGCTATTGGCCGCACCCTTGCTCGCGCTGGCGCAGAATCCCGGTTTGCCCGCATTCACCAGCACGCCCGCTCTGGGCGGCGGGCAAAACTATTCACTAAGCCTGCAAACCCTGCTGTTGCTGACGTCGCTCACCTTTCTGCCGGCAGCGCTGCTGATGATGACCGGCTTTACTCGTATCATCATCGTGCTCTCGCTGCTGCGCCAGGCACTCGGCACGCAGTCTTCGCCACCAAACCAGGTACTCGTCGGGCTTGCGCTGTTTCTTACTTTTTTCGTCATGGGGCCGGTTTTCGACAAAATCTACGAGAATGCCTACGAACCCTATACCAGCAATAAGATAACAATGTCAGAGGCCTTGGACAGAGGTGCGGCACCGCTCAAGGCGTTCATGATGAAGCAGACGCGGGAAGCGGATCTGGCTCTCTTCGTCAAGCTCTCCGGCGGCCAGCAACTGAACGGCCCTGAAGACGTGCCATTGCGCGTACTCGTCCCGGCCTTTGTCACAAGCGAACTGAAAACCGCCTTCCAGATCGGCTTTGCAGTGTTTATTCCCTTTCTCATTATCGATATGGTTGTGGCGTCGGTACTCATGTCCATGGGCATGATGATGGTATCGCCCGCCCTTGTGGCATTGCCGTTCAAGATCATGCTGTTCGTGCTGGTGGACGGCTGGCACATGCTGATCGGCTCGCTTGCGGAAAGCTTCTACCAATGACGGCGGAGTGGGGCTTTACGGTTGGCAGGTAACCGGTTTTGAAATCTTCTCCGATCGGGGAAAAATGATCGAGCAAAAATATTTGTGGCGGTAAGTAGACCAGTTTGTGCCATATCGACCTTTAAGGATGAAACGATGACCCCCGAAAGCGTAATGACCCTGGGCCAGAAGGCCATGGAGGTGACACTGATGATTTCTGCGCCGCTATTGCTGGTTGCGCTGGCGACCGGCCTACTGGTCAGCATCTTCCAGGCCGCCACGCAGATCAACGAGATGACCTTATCCTTCATTCCGAAGCTGGTGGCGTTATTTACGGCCCTGGTACTGGCTGGGCCGTGGATGCTCTCGGTGATGCTCGATTATATGCGGCAGGTATTTGAAGGAATTCCAGCATTGGTGAGCTAGCAATCCATGCTGACTTGCAGCTTGCCGGGCGACAATAAGCGAAGCGCATCCTTGAACATGAATACGGCGGGCGACCGCTTATTTGTCAACCAGGCGCTATAACCAAAAAGAATTTTTTGTATCCGTGAGCTTCACCTTTTTGCGAGCCCCTGTGGGCAGATTAAATAGCGCACTCCACCCTATCCAACTACCGGATTCAGGTAAAGATACCCCTGGTGATCACCTTCAGTTCCGCCGATCTTGACGCTTGGATGACCTCGTTCCTGTGGCCGCTTGTCCGCATCCTGGCGCTGTTGGCAGCGGCGCCGGTATTGGGTAACACGGCCATACCCATGCGGGTGAAGCTCGGATTGGGCGTTCTCATTACGCTGATCCTGGCGCCTGCCATAGGACCGCTTCCAGGCCTGGAGCCGGCCTCACCCGCAGGACTGCTGGTGCTGAGCCAGCAGGTCGTGATCGGACTGGCGATGGGCTTTGCCATGCGTATCGTGTTCAGTGCCGTGGAATTGGCGGGAGAGATAGCGGGTTTGCAGATGGGCCTGGGGTTCGCCACTTTCTTCACACCGCACAGCGATGGCAGTACGCTGGTAGTGGGAAAATTTCTCGGGCTGCTGGCGACGCTTGTGTTCCTGTCATTAAATGGTCATCTGCTGATGCTGTCTGTGCTGGCCGAAAGTTTCAGCGCATTTCCCATCTCGGCCGAACCCTTTTCAGCCGGGGGATGGAGAAGGCTCGCCGAGTGGGGAGGCACGATTTTCCTGGCAGGCCTGCAGCTTGCGCTGCCGGTCGTTGCAGCATTGCTGATCGTCAATCTGGCGCTCGGCATTCTGACGCGTGCCTCACCCCAGCTCAATGTTTTTGCTGTGGGTTTCCCGATCACGCTGATGGTGGGAATGGTCGTGTTGATGCTGTCGCTGCCTTACTTTATACCAGTGATCGAACATCTGATCACGGAAGGACTGGAAACCATGCTGCAGATAGCGCATGACGCTCGCCCTCCGTCACCGGGAGGACAACCCCCATCCTGATCGCTATTCCCAAGTTTGCAACGCTACGCGCGCTGCTCAAAACCGGCTTGGGACGCTCTACAGTTAATATACCGCATCGCCGGCAGGATACGGTCACTAACCCGGATGTTTCATAAATTGACGCGCGCCCTCGCTGGTCTTTTGTTTCGTATGAAAATTTCGTTCAGTCGAGCGTATGAATAACTACGCCACTCCTTTACAAAATCTCCCTACAAAACAAAATCCTGCGTAATCATCGCGCGAATTTATGAAACATCCGGGCTAAAGCCATTTCACGAATTTGATATCTTGCGGCGGCGCATGACTATGAAACTGACGAGGCCAATACCCAGCAAGCCCAATGAGCCAGATACGGGTAGCGCATTGATCGCGAGTAGTTGTCCATTCTGATCCTGATAAAAATAATCGCCAAGTGTAGTCGAACCTGGAAACAAACCATTATCGGAACCGGTATAAATCATAGTTGAATCATCCGGAATATCGCTGGCATGTTGATAAAAAAATAAAGGCTCGGATTTGCCCCTGTCTTTCCTGATACCGGCTATCTGCCCCGTGAGCTGCATTACTCCCCAACCGTTCGCGATGTTCTGAACCCCTTGCAATGTTCCGCCCCCCGTTGCTCCCAAGAAATTTCCCGTACCGCCCGTTATCTTGAAGAAGGATTGCGTCAACGAAAAAATGGATGGAAAAGCCGTCGGAGTGAAGGAACCACTATAGTCAGCAAACAGTTCATCTCCGCCCGATACCGTAAATACCATCTCTCCGGTAAAAGAAAAGTAAGTTGCGGCAGGGGTGATGCAATCATTAGCCTCAAAGGAAACCGCGCCCAGGAGCGAACTGATCCCGGCACCCGTAGTCGTGCCGCCGAAACTTGAAGCGCAATTGGGTCTATAACCTGTTTGTTCGTGCGTGATGCCACTAATTGACAATAGCGCGCTCTCCGCAGCCAGCGGCACAACAACGGATGTGATTGCCAAAGCGGATGCCGCGAGGTGCTTGATTAAATTTGAACTGACTGTTTTCAAGTTAACTCCTTTCATGTGGGTAAGTAAGCACAACGCGTCAGTTATTCAGCAGGCAAACCGAGATGTAAATTTCCGTTCCTGCACAAATCTATAACACCTGACTTTCTGCATCAACCTCTGCGTCAACCAAAAATTACCAAATATATTCAATGTGATGTGGCTCTTATTTCATGTGGATTTCTAACTTGTTTCCAACTTGTCGGCTTGGCGGAACTCTATTGGCGCCAGCATACGGTTTACATGCGTGAGCGAGTTGAGGTCACTCAACCTCCTGCCAATGCCGAACAAGCTCTGAAACATTCAATCCTTATACTCCAGCGTCTCCTATGACGCCTATGACGGCATGACTCATATGGCTTACATGACCATATAGGCACCCCAACCGATAATGCAGCACTGATCTTGAAACCTTGAGAGGAATTGAATTTTTCGCAATTGCTGCTAAAGTAAATTTATACGGCGAGGAAAACTGGAATCTAAATCTCCACCATTTCGATTTTATCCGGTTATCGCCAGGAGGTACGAAATGCCCACACTCGACCACAATACCTTCGTGAATCGCTTGAAGGGAAAATTCATCAATACCGCCGAGCTTCAAAGCGCTCACCCGGATTTGAATGTGAAGCGTATATCCAGTAATGGGATTATCGAGGGTACGACCCAAAATCTTGAGAAGTTGTGGGAGGTCATCGATAATTATGACCATGACGGTAACGTCAATACAATCTCTGACCCGCCGGCCTTGGCCATTGCTCAATGGTTGTTCTCAAAAACGGGAAGCCTCGCACCGGAAAGAGACGAGGCATTGAGTTGGAAGAAGGTTGCGGAACTGGGTGACAAGAGTATCACCGATAATAGCAATGCGCATAAGGCCGCTATCGACAATACCGGTATCGGCCTCTACTACGGCGACCATTCACCTTTCCATGATGCTATCCTGAGAGGCGACCAGCCAGCCCTGCGAACGGAAATAGATGCCATGAGCATGGGAAATTGGCGGATGGGATCGATCGAACCTGGGTCGGTTATCATAGAAAGTACGTCCGGACAGGCTACGCGGCTTAAGGAAAGTTCGTGTATCGGCTGGGTGATGGAAAACGTGAAGGCAGCCTACGAGGGGGGCGGCTACGGTGGGCGTTTCGCTGAGATCAACAGCAGAGTAAAGGATGCCGATCTGCGCGGTACCGTGCTCTGCGAGGAATTGCAGAAAGACGGCTGGACCGCCATTTTTTATTGCCCGAGAACCGCCGAAGACCTTGCGGACTCAAACGAGCGGGAGAAATTGGGCGCGCTTAATATGGCAAAGGCGGGCACGCGCGTATGGAAATCGCCGATTCCAGGATCGAATGGCGTGCGCTGCGATGCAGTCATTACGGGCTACCGCGGCGTCACACCGGACCGCAATACCGAAATAATGCTTGAAAAGCTGGAAAATGTGCCTTTCTTCGTCGGTGTCGCAAATGGCGGCATACATACGTTCGTAGGGCACAAAGGGAGCGTGTGCGATTTTCATTGGACCGCGCAGCCGGATGATAAGAATGCGATGACCGAGAGCCCCGTCCGGCAATGGAAATGGGACACGGGACTTTACCTGGTGCCACCGGGATATTGGTAAGGCCGCAAGGAGGCCAGGAGGCTGGATGTGGAAAGCGGGCGTGACCTGAATCGTTGCTATTCACAGGGTGCCGGGTTTGATGATCCGCTCGGTGGAAAGAATTGAGGCATAAAGGGAGAGAACATGGATGCGTTTGGCGGACAGCGCAAGTCGTCTCGGGGAGATTGCAAATGCATGACAGATTTGTAGTATTGACCACGTTGCTTATTGTGCCGCTGGTCGCGGGGTGTGCTCAGATCAAATCTTTCTCCATAACCCCGAGCATTGTATGCCCCGGAGAAACTGTCGAGGTCGACTGGAAGGCGTCAGATAAAATCGTCCTGGATGCGGCACCTCTACTGAAGGGGACAGGGGAAGGACCCTCGGAAGGTTCGCGTTCTTTCGCCCCCATGGAAAATGTGCGATTTACGATCAAGGTGCCAGGCCTGCTCAAGAGTGTCCAGCGCGAGTGGGATGTTCAGGTGATACCCAGCCAAAGCGCCGGGCTGCTGGGAGGCGTTGCCCAGTGTGGCGGCAGTCCCCAGTCCGTATCGACATCATTCACACTGCAGCAAAAAGACACCTCTTCACGAGTCCGAGCCGTGTCGATTGTAAATAACTATAATCGGCCGTTGGGTGTCAACAAGGAGGATATTGAGGTGGAGATACCACCGAATGGCACGACAGATCGCTTCAAGAATGCATCCGTTATCGGTACCTGGACGGTTAGTACCCCACTGGCTCCCGATGAAACTTGCGATAATGCGCTCGACGCGGTACGGGGCCGATTAACCATCAGAACGCAGATGAGCTGCGAGGAGAAACCCAATGGCCGCCCTTGATCAGTTTCAGACTATCGTGATCGTGATGATGGAGAACCGATCCTTCGATCACGTTCTCGGGCACCTCAGCATGGCCCGTTTCGGCAATCGGAAGGATGTGGAGGGATTGGTCGACCCCGAAACGAACCTCGACTATACCAATTTCCTGGACGGCCAGGGTTACCAACCTTTCGAGTTGAAGGACGGACCCCTGCTGCATGATCTACCCCACAGCAGGGCTCGTGTAGCGACTCAACTGGCAAAGGCCGGTTCGCGTTTCACAATGAGCGGTTTCGCCGATGCCTATTTCCAGGCGACAGGCAGCAAGATCAAGAATCCACCATCGCTGGGCTTTCTTTCACCTGGCGATACGCCAATATCGAGTTTTCTGGCCGCACAGTATGCCGTGTGCGATAACTGGTTTGCTCCGCTTCCAACGGATACTCAGCCGAATCGTTCAGTGGCGTACAGCGGCTACAGTATGATCGATGACACGAAACCCCGCCCCATCCCAACAGTGAAGGGAAGTTTTATCTTTGAGTGGCTGAATTCCCGCAATATCAGTTGGCGCGTTTATCACTGCGGGATTTCATTCTTCACTCTTTTCGATCGTTTTCATGAAGAGGTACTGGGGCCCAACTTCCGCAGCTTCAGGCATTTTCCGGCAGATTTCGAGTCGGAATCAGTCGCGGAAATGCCCGGCGTGATATTCATCGAGCCTGAGTATACCGATTCTCCTGTCCATTTCGGCTGGATACCCAACGACAACCATCCTCCCACGCCTATCGGACCCGGCGAAAACTTCCTGCGCGATGTTTACAGCCTGCTGACCCGGGACAGTGCAAAATGGAACCGCACGCTGTTGATCACTACGCATGATGAGCATGGCGGATTCTTCGACCATGTTCCGCCGCTCGCGATTCCTACAGCGGTTCCACCCCATTCGCTGTTCCCGACCGCGTTTGAAAGCACCGGCCCGAGGGTTCCGGCTCTTATCGCGTCATCATGGATTCGGCCCGGTACTGTTTTCAAAGGATCGATGGATCACACGTCGATCCTGCAATTACTATCCGAGAAGTTCGCCGGCACGCCGGATTATAACGATGAGGTCGCGCGGAGAAGAAAGCTGGGCATACAAAGCGTGTCGCAAGTACTCGCCGAGTCACTTGCTCAGCCAAGGACCGATATTCCGCCACCGCCACGGGAGACGATCTCCAGCATGACAGCACAGACACCGCAGCTTGATCCGCAGACCGATAGTCAGCAGGCTTTCAGCGCGGCCGCGAAAGATCTTCTGAAGTACGACCGCAAGCGAGCGCTGGAAAAGTATCCTGAGCTAGTACACCTCCCTGAAGAACCTCCTCTGGCTTCCCGGAATTGATGAGGCACCTTCACCCTCAAACTATCACCCGTATTTTTTCAGACGAGCACTTTCGCGATGCGTCCGAGTGCGTTTTCCAGGTTCGCCATGGTAGTGGCGAAGGAAAGACGGATATATCCTTCGCTTCCGAATGCTGAACCCGGCACCACCGCCACGCCACCGTGTTCCAGAAGATATTCGCTGAAGGCGATATCGCTGCCATCCTTGATATCGCCTTTGGCATGCAATTCACTTATCGCCTTCCGGACGTCTGCGAAAGCATAGAATGCGCCCTTCGACAAAAGACACTTGATGCCGGGGATGGCGTTGAGTGCGTCGGTGACGAACCGGTTACGTTCCCTGAACGCGGCCACCATGGGTTCAATACAGGCTTGATCACCGTTAAGGGCTGTTTCCGCGGCGACTTGCGAAATGGAAGTGGGATTGGACGTGCTCTGAGACTGAATGTTCTCCATGGCCGTAATGATATGTGCCGCTCCCGCGCAGTAGCCGATGCGCCAGCCCGTCATGGCGTAGGCCTTGGATACGCCATTGAGCACCATGGTGCGCGGATATAGTTCGGGACACGCGTTGAGTATATTCACGAATTTGCCGCCGGAAAGCAGAATATGTTCGTACATATCATCGGTGGCCACGAGAATATCGGGATGCCTGAGCAGAACTTCGCCCAGGGCTTTGAGCTCATCCAGCGTATAAACCCCGCCCGAAGGGTTGCTGGGGCTGTTGATGACGAACATCCTGGTTCTGGGCGTGATGGCTTTTTCCAGTTGCGCCGCGGTTATCTTGAAACCTTGCTCGATGCCGGCCTCGACGATTACAGGTTTTCCCTCCGCGATAAGAACGATGTCGGGATAGGACACCCAGTAGGGCGCGGGTATGATGACTTCATCGCCGGGGTTGATGACGGAAAGCACCAGATTGAAAAAGCTCTGTTTTCCGCCGCAGGAAACCAGGATCTGGCGGGCAGCATAGTCAAAACCGTTGTCACGTTTGAACTTGGCAATGATCGCATTCTTGAGGCCGGGGGTGCCGCCTACCGCCGTATATTTTGTAAAACCCCTGTTGATGGCGGCAATGGCGGCATCCTTGATATGTTGCGGGGTATCGAAATCCGGCTCGCCGGCACCCAGCCCGATGATGTCCTTGCCTTCTGCCTTGAGCCGCGCAGCCCGGGCGGTGACCGCCAAAGTAGGGGAGGGCTTGATTGCCTGAACGCGCTTTGAGAGTTCCACGATAATGTCCTTACGCTGATGCCGACTGCGCCCGCATGGTAAAATTTGCTGGATAGCCGGAGAATGATTCCGAAATAACTGAGCCCGCGATTATACCTGTGATCCTGACCTTCCCCAATAGTCCTTATAAACTGCATCAGTTGTTCAAGCCTGCCGGCGATCAGCCTGACGCCATCGACAAGCTGGTGGAAGGGATCGAAGACGGCCTCGCGTTCCAGACATTGCTGGGCGTGACGGGTTCCGGCAAGACCTTCACCATGGCCCATGTGATCGCTCTGCTGGGGCGTCCTGCGATTATCATGGCACCCAATAAAACACTCGCAGCTCAGCTTTACGCGGAAATGCGCGAGTTCTTTCCGGAAAACGCCGTTGAGTACTTTGTATCCTATTACGACTACTATCAGCAGGAGGCCTATGTTCCTTCGCGCGATCTGTTTATCGAAAAGGATTCCGCGATCAATGAGCACATCGAGCAAATGCGTTTGTCCGCGACCAAAGCGCTGCTTGAGCGAAACGACACCATTATCATCGCCTCGGTTTCATGCATATATGGTATCGGCGATCCGGTGGATTACCACGGCATGATCCTGCATTTGCGCGAACACGAAAAAATTACCCAGCGCCAGGCCATACAGCGTTTGATCGAAATGCAGTACGAACGCAACGACTTTGAGTTCGCGCGTGGAACCTTCAGGGTGAGGGGAGACGTACTCGACATATTTCCCGCTGAAAGTTCGGAGACTGCAGTGCGCGTATCGCTATTCGATGACGAAGTGGAAAGTATGACGCTGTTTGATCCGCTCACCGGACATACGTTGAAAAAAGTGTCACGTTATACGGTTTATCCGTCCAGCCATTATGTAACGCCACGAAGTACCACATTACGCGCGATCGAAACGATCAAGGCCGAATTGCGGGAACGCATAGATTATTTTCACCTGCACAACAAATTGGTGGAGCTGCAGCGTATTGAACAGCGCACTCGTTTCGATCTGGAGATGCTTAACGAATTGGGCTTCTGCAAAGGCATCGAGAACTATTCACGGCATTTGTCCGGAAAAAAAGAGGGTGAACCCCCGCCTACGTTGCTGGACTATCTGCCGCCCAATACGTTGATGGTGATCGACGAGAGCCACGTCACGGTCCCTCAGATAGGGGGCATGTACAAGGGAGACCGTTCACGTAAGGAAAATCTGGTGGAATATGGCTTCCGCCTGCCTTCCGCGCTGGACAACCGCCCACTGCGATTTGATGAATTCAGGAAAATAATGCCGCAAACGGTGTTTGTTTCCGCGACTCCCGCGGAGTTTGAACGCGTGCACAGCGGGCAAGTCGTGGAACAGGTGGTACGGCCTACCGGCCTGGTGGACCCGCAGATCGAGGTTCGTCCCGCTACAACCCAGGTCGATAACCTCATGTCGGAAGTCAGCCTGCGCACGGCCAAAGGCGAACGGGTATTGGTAACGACACTGACCAAACGCATGTCCGAGGATTTGACAGACTATTTTTCCGATCACGGCATCAAAGTACGCTACCTTCACTCGGACATCGATACGGTGGAACGGGTGGAGATCATTCGCGACCTGCGACTTGGGAAATTCGACGTGCTGGTGGGGATCAACCTGCTACGGGAGGGTCTGGATATACCCGAAGTATCGCTGGTAGCTATACTGGACGCCGACAAGGAAGGGTTCCTGCGTTCCGAACGCTCCTTGATACAGACCATCGGCCGTGCCGCACGTCACATTAATGGCACCGCGATTTTATATGCCGACCGGATCACCAATTCCATGCGCCTGGCGATGGACGAAACCGAGCGCCGCCGCAATAAACAAACGTTGTTTAACCAGGAACACGGCATCACACCGCGGAGCGTACAAAAGCGTGTGAAGGATTTGATCGATGGGGTTTACAACATTGAAACCGCCCAGCAGCATCTCAAGGCAGCACAAGTGCAAGCGCGCTACGACTCGATGAGCGAAGCGCAACTGGCCAGGGAAATCAAGGCATTCGAGAAGCAGATGCACGATGCCGCAAAAAACCTGGAATTCGAAAAAGCGGCAGAATATCGGGATGAGCTAAAAAAGTTAAAAAACAAGCTCTTCGTGGGGTTTGTTGAACCAGAATCTGGAAAAGACCTGGAAAAAGCAATCAAGCACCAAAAAATATGAAATGGCGCATAATTACTTTATCCATCAGTAGCTTACTGAGAAATGTTAATATCAGTTCGAGCTCAGTTAACTATTGTTGCTGAATTGACGAAAATAACTTGATCGAACGTTCGATTGAGCGTCTTGCTATTGAAATTCTTCATAACCAGGCTCTGTTCAAAACGAACACGATCACCTACATTTACTCTGGTGGTAGGGGCGGCGATCCAGAAACGTTTTTCAGTATTGGCCAACTCCATATAGGTATAGCCTGGCGCATCCAGCGTAGAAAGTACTTTACCCTCATTGCTCGGCATTCCCGCTGTCGCGTTCGAAGTACTGGCACCCGCCTTTTCCGCAAGCGCATGTAGTGGACTCAGCAGTGCGAGTCCAATGGAAAAAGCTACCGTTAGGTGGGATATTCTCAAAATTGTCTCCGGGATCGATAATATTGGCAGGACGAAATCATACACCTCAATTCCTGAGGTTCCAACCGAAAAAATTGTCTCGTCTGGGTAGTGTACTGCTTCAGAGGCTTATTTTTTGCTGAGAGGAATTAAACCCGGATAATTCATTAGGCGGCTCTGCGAGCCTACCCGAGTGCTGGCGGGGTTGAAATCAGGGACTTCCAGTCCAGGGATCAACCTTGCGATCAGGCGGAGGACCAGCTTGCCCAGGGGTAGATCGGGGATCGAAGACAAAAAGAGAGGGTGTGGAGCCACTATCCAGCGCCGTCGGCGAGCCAGGCAGGGTACGAGGCATCACCATGATGCCGGGGGCAAGCGTACTTGAAGATGGCGAGTCTGTCGCAGACTGGGCACTGATGGCGTTGACACCCGCCCGATGATGCTTACGCGCGCAAATTGCAGCTCCTTCCTCTATGCTGGTTCCTGCTTTCTGCTCCGCCGCTTCACAGCTCAATCTTTGATAAACAGCCATATACTCAGACGCTTCTTTGTACTGACCCGCTTTCATCAGTTCTTTCACGTGAAGCTGCGCGTCCTTGAATTTGCTTTGGGGGTCCGGCTTTTCAAATATCGGAGGAACATCCGCCGCTAATGCGACGGTTGAAATGAGCGCGGTAAAAATAGCCAGAACTATAAGTTTCACGTTTTCTCCTTTCAGTGAATGGAGTTTGAGAATTATAAGACGGCGCCCTAAAAAATTTGTAACGCTTATTTGCTCATTCAATCATAAGCCGTTTTCAACAAGTTGAAAAGTGAAAGAATGAGGACAGCCGAACGATTTCAAGTCGGGTCCAAATCGCACGGATCATGTTCCCATACAAGGGTTCCGGCGCCGGTCCTTCAATGGCTTATATGTGGAAACCAAACTCTTGCTTTCGCCACGGCGGCGCCCAGGCTGGGGCACAGTAGTAAAGATTGAATGATAATACACAGCAACCACTGGCTTTTACATTGCGTGCCGTGAATATTCGAGAATGAGAACCCTCATGCTGAAGCGTTGCCCAGAAAAAGGCCCGGCAAAGAGTAGTTGGCCTTGCCGGGCCAGAGACGCCTACTACAAGAGGGAGAAAAAAGTAGACGTCTGACGATAGTTTGCTCAATCGGCTTTAACCATTCTGTTCTCAACCGCACATAAGGGAATAATTTATTTACCGGCCGCAACCCGCCGCGAAGATAATATTAATTTGCGTATAATGTATATTATGTTAAATAACACGTTTGTGTTATGGAGATGGCCTTCTGTTGCAGTTCACGAACCAGCTGCCAGGTCATTTCAGTTCGCGGGCAAAGAAGGCTGAGGCTTTTTTTAATATGTCGTTATCCATGCGTAGTTGCCAATTCTCGGTTTCCAGTTGCCGGATGCGTTGCTGCTCGACCGTGAGCGGTTTGTCAATGCCCGGCTACCTATTCAGTTCAGTCTCAAATTGCTTCACCCAGCGGCGCACGACAGTCTCCCCCAGTTCCATGCTGCGGCAAACGTCACTGACGGGCAATCCCTGATCCTTCATCATGCGCACAACTCCAATTTGAAGCTGGTGTCAAACTCCCTGCGGGCTCTGCATTTCGTTATCATAAACTCCTCCATAGGTGAATAATCCACTTATCAAGGTGTCTGTACAAATTAGACCACTATATTCCCGTTTTTTTAGCTATAAACAATATAAGTCAATTCAACTCACAACAACGTAACTCACAACAACGTATTTATCTCTTAAATTCCATATAGTGTACCTATGGGGCCATGGTTTAATGTCATGTAAAAAAACAGGGAGGAATAATGAACCTCAAACTTGCCAAGTTACATCGTTGCAAATTAACGTGGTCAGGTCTTATTATAGTGGTAGCGCTTGCGCCAGCGTACGGACACGCAACCGATGCTGGAACTTCGGTCGGAATTTTTCTTGACCCGACACCGTCATGCCCTCCTGCAACTTGTAATGGGACAGGAATGAATTCCTTTAATTGGGGTGAGCCTACGTCTGATCTTTTTGGTTCACAAAGTAACCTGACCTTTGTTGGAAATAGTTTTTCTCCTTTGGCAGGAGAGATTTTCAAATTAGGAACATTAACCTATCATAACGGCGCAACGATTTCAGGAACAGACGTTACCGGAATCGAGTTGGATATCCCGCTCAACTTTGACAACACAAGCAGAAATTTTACCTATCACACAAGTCTGGGCATCCACAGTACGCTGAACAACAGCACTCCAAACATGAGCATCCCTGAAGCCAATGCTGATATCGTGAGCTTCTTGGGTAATACTTTTCCGTACACCTTTCATGTCCTGGAAGGGGCAACAGCCTCGGTTGATCTTATGGTCAAATTGACTCCAACCAAAGATCAGCTCCAATTAGTCAGTCTGGCAAACCCAACTACTGGAGGTTCTGTCAGCATCGTACCTATAATGGACTCCGACAATGGATTAAGATGGTAGTCTGCTATAGGAAAGCAAGCGTAAGAATTTTACTGGTGACTTCAAGGCCAAAGTGGCACTGGAAGCGCTCCGGAGCATCAAGACAGTGAAATTGTTCAAGAGTTTGGGGTGCCGTCCGACGCAAGTAGGCTTATGGAGAAGGAACTGCAAGAGCAGCATCCAGGCTGTTTGATGCCAGGCGCGGCTCGAAACCCGCTGACCCTCGACAAGTCATGAGCGGCTCTATCCAGGCTTCAATCAGGGTGCCAGCCACCCGTGAAGTGCTCCGAGGACAACAGCCCCTGCCATTCGGCCAGTTCCGGCACCTTTCCGAAAAAAGCTCGGGCCACCGCCTCATTCAGCAAGAGCGGTTTGGCTGGGCATTGTCGACCTGTCGGAAAACACATGTTTACGACAGGCCGGACGAAGTGTGTCGTCTGCATTCTTGTCAAAGTTGGGCTACAATGTAGCTCATTAACCAGGAGGATCAAACCATGTCGGCGAATGTTGTAGTCCGTGCCCGGATCGATGAGCACATCAAGGAAGAGGCGACCGCCGTGCTGGCGGCGATGGGTCTGACCGTATCGGACGCCTTCCGTATCATGCTGACCCGCGTTGCTCGCGAGAAAGCCCTGCCGTTCGAGCCACTAGTGCCGAACGCTACCACCATCGAGGCAATGAAGGAAGCGCGCCGTGGCGGCTTGAAGTCGTTCGCTACCGTCGAAGATCTGATGACGGATCTGAATGCGGACGATTGAACAGACCGGCCAATTCAAGCGCGACTACAAGCGCGAAGCCAAAGGCCCGCATCGACAGACGCTGGCCAGCGATTTCGTCGCCATCATCACGGCCCTGGCGAATGACTTGCCGCTGGCCGAGAAGCACCACGACCACGCATTGACCGGCAATTGGAAAGACCACCGCGATTGTCACGTCAAACCAGACCTGGTGTTGATTTACCGCAAGCCGGATAACGCCGTGTTGCAGCTCGTGCGTCTCGGCTCACATAGCAAGCTTGGCCTGTGAACGGCCAAATTCTATCCATAGATAGCTCTGAACGAATTGTTCATCTCAAGATAATGAAAATTCATAAGCTTGTGATTTTCTCGATCGACCTCGCCGTGCCCAATAATTAGCGTTTAAAGCGGATCTTGTTGAACCAAAGGTATACGCTTAAATAATCTGGCAAATCCGAAAAATCCGCTTCATGGGCAAACTCGCCCGAGCTCTCCCATTTCATTCCTTGCGCAAATATCTTCCGTGTCTTTTTCGTATGGAGCGATATTTTGCGGGATAATGGACGTCCTAACCGGACAAATCATAATCCTTCCATGCATCTCTCAATTATTATTCCGGCTTTTAATGAAGAGCGTCTGATTGAAGGATGTTTGCAATCCATTTCTACTTCACTGGCCGCAAATTACAAACCCGGTTTCACATCGGAGATTATTGTGGCGGACAACAATTCCACTGACAACACGGCCAATCTGGCACGACAGGCAGGCGCGCGGGTTGTGTTTGAGCCGGTCAATCAGATCGGCCGGGCACGCAATAGCGGCGCGGCTGAGGCAACAGGCGACTGGCTGCTGTTTGTGGATGCCGACAGTTATTTGAATACCGGGTTGCTTGCCGCTATCCTGCAGCTTATCGAGGATGGCAAGAGCGTGGGCTGTGGCAGCACGATACAAATGCCGGGATTGCCATGGTGGGCGAGCGCGACATTGAAGCTCTGGACCGGCACATCGGTTCTATTTGGCTGGGCGGCCGGGGCGCTGGTCGTGTCCCGCAGTGATGCGTTTCGTGACGTCGGCGGCTTCGACCAGGAACTTTACGCTGCCGACGAGATAGGCTTGAGCCAGAAACTCAGAAAATGGGGACAACAACGCGGGCTTCAATTCGTCATCTTGACCAAACATCCCCTGGAGTCGTCACCGCGCAAGGTGCAGCTTTACTCCGCAGGAGAGATTACCGGCCAGATACTGCGCGTCATGCTGCACCCGCGCCGGTCGTTGCAAGACAAAAAGCAGTTACCGGTCTGGTATGACGGGCGGCGCTAAAAACAAATTGATAGTTGTAACAACCTGCCACCTATCACCTATTCTCCCCTTCCGGCGCATACTCTCCTCGTTGACGGAAATCGAAAATCCGGTGTTACGCAACACGGGTGCAATCCCGGAAATTACATCCTGGGCGCCTCGCATCTTCGACGTGAGGCAGCTCATTAAGGCGCAGCGATACCTGGTGTGATGGCGGCATTCGGCAAGGCTGCCGATAAACTTTTACTCCGGAATAATCGAGTGAACCCCAGCACCGACTGCTTCTGCAGCAGCCCCTGAAATAAAGATCTCCGGC
>JBDSOQ010000200.1:0-8229 GCA_039914755.1 Nitrosospira sp.
ATGCCCTGCCTTTACGCGTGCGCTCGGGCGGACATGACCATGAAGGGGAATGCTCCGGTACCGATACCATTCTGCTCGACCTTTCGAAAATGAATGAGGTAGAAATTGATCCTGCGCACGGAATTACCCATATACAACCGGGAACATCATTTCAGAACCTCACCACGAAACTGGCTGACGAAGATGTCATGATTCCACATGGAACCTGCGGCACGGTGTGTATCGCGGGCTATACCATGGGTGGAGGTTGGGGTCCCTGGACCCGTAAGCACGGTATGTGCTGCGAAAGTGTGGTCGGCGCGACCCTGGTGCTTGGTGATGGCACCATACGTAAATTGAGCATGGACGGGAATCTTGACGAAAGGGAACTGCTTTGGGCCATCAAAGGTGGTGGCGGCTTCAGCTATGGCATTGTTACCGAACTCGTGATCAAAACCTTCGAGTTACCTTTCGAGATGATCAAGTTTCAGATCGAGTGGAATGAATACTGCTATATACCAAAAAACAAGGTATTTGCTATACGCGACTCAAGCCCCATTCCCACCCTTACCGTGTTGCAAGCCTGGGAAGCGGTGATCGCTTCCGCCGATCCGGCAGCCAACCAGTTGGTAGGCACCAATCTGAAAATTTCTGCCAAGCATCATGCCCGCGAAGAGGGTCCATTTAATCCCGGTACCATAAGTCACAACTGTATGATGTATGGTTACTGGGAGGGAAATGAAAGCAGCCTGCAGGAGTTTATACGTCAACGTTTCGAATTCACCGGCAGATACACCCTCACCATTCGTGATGAGGATAAGGCCGGACGCAAATACAAGCACTTACGCTATGGCGATCACTTGATGAGCGCTTGGGATCGGTATTCGTTTCACAACATGAACCAGCTGAAGCAAGGATTGGAAGGAACGCCTTTTCCTCCTGATGAGGATCAGCCGGGGCCCCATAAAATCACCTCACGCCTGGTCGATGCCCAAGGCCTTGGCGAGAAAGGACATTACAAGCTGCTGGAGAGTCTCACCTCTCCGCTCGTACTACCCGGCAATGAAGGCTTGGGACTGTTTACGTATATTACTCTGGGTGCCATCACTGGCGACTATTATCAGCATGTGATTACCCCGGAGCAGAAAACAAAAAGTGCCTTTCCTTACAAGGATAAGCTATTCACGATACAGTACCAAACCTGGTGGAACGAAACTGAAGAACAAAAGAAGGAAGGCCAGAACAATCACGTGCACACGCGCATAAACCGCGCGCTTGACTGGATGGATGTTTGCCGCGATTACGATATCCCCAATACCTCAGGTGCCTTCATCAGTTTCAAAGACAGCTCGGTGCCTACCAGAACCTACTTCGATAACAGTTACGAAGACCTGGTAAAGATAAAGCAAGCCCACGTGAAAGATCCTGATAATCAATTTCGTTCTCGCAAAACAATTATATGATGGGGCTTGATTGAGGTGATATGCTCCCTATAAACCGTACCAGTTGGGATCTATGGTCTGTCAACACAATCCAAGTGCTTCGACGATCAAGGCAAAGTGGATGAAAACAACGAACATTACATCAAGTTTCTCGAAGCGCGAGAAGACACGGTCGGAAACGGTAAATTTCAGCGAAACGTTTGATGTTCACCGGCTTTAGCGTATAGTTTTGCATGAGCTTGCTGGAACTGGCAGCCGCGCGTTCATAGCGTTGCGGACGTCGAACGGCAGTGGCCACGACATATATAAATCTGGATAAACTGCCGTCTATTCGATATCTGACCATGAAGCATAGCCATTCCGCCAAAATCCTGTTGTTAATATGCGTAATTCTGTTTGCCGGTTGCGCGACCGTGCGTCCTCCGCAAGACCAAAACTTTGACGCAATGGATCCCCATGAGCACATTAACCGCAAGTCTTATGATTTCACCGATATGGTCGACCGGAACGTTCTGAAGCCGGTCGCGGACGCCTATGTCGAGCATGTGCCCAATCCTGTGCGGCGCTCCGTTGGAAATTTTTATGACAATCTTGGATACCCGAACGTAATCCTGAACGTTTTTTTACAGGGCAAGTTACGGCAGGGGTTCCAGGACACCTTACGTTTGGGTATCAATTCGACCGTCGGAATAGCTGGACTCTTTGATGTGGCCTCACCTATGGGTTTACCGCTACATGATGAAGACTTTGGCCAAACACTGGGTGTGTGGGGTGTCGACTCAAATACTTATCTTTTTATTCCTTTATTTGGACCCAGCAGCTATCGTGACGCCACGAGCATTCCCGTGAGCGTATTGACCAATATGCTCTTTTATGTGGGTACCTTTCTGGGCCCTTATGCGATTGGCAACGCCATCGCAGTACCGCTCTCCATCCTTGGCATCATCGACCTGCGGGCAAGACTATCCGGCCCCATGTCGCTTCGCGACCAGGCTGCGCTGGATCCTTACTTGTTTGTGCGCGACGCTTACTTGCAGCAGCGCAAGCATTTGATATACGACGGCAACCCACCAGCCGGGAGTTACGATGATCAATCGGAGGAAAAACCTCCCGCCAAATCGCTGCACTAAAGCATGAACGATGATTGACGTTTACTGCATACCTCCAAATGTGGCAGCGATTCCCAGCTTCGGCAGCCTGTAGGGCCGCAATAAGCGAAGTGCATCGCGCCTGTATGGCACGGAGCATCGACCAGTAAGCACAAAGTCTCGTAAAACGGAATTTTGATCAATTGTCATCGGGCTTCAAAGCCGATATTAATGCTGCTCTTGCGTAAAAAATATAGACTTATAATGAGTGAATCGCCAAGGCATCGGTCGGCAACAGCCCGCTGGCTATCTCAATGAGATGGCGGTGATGCGTGAACAGCATCACCTGCCCGCCCTCGGCAAAACGTGCCAGCGCGCCGAATACGTTGGCGGCGCGATGATCATCGGAAGTAATCAGTACATCATCAAGAATCAACGGCATTTGCCGCTGTTCGTTGCGTTGCAGTTCCAGCGCGGCCAGGCGCAGGGCAAGATATAGCTGATCCGCAGTACCCTCGCTCATGGCCGATACGCCAATATGCCTGCCATCGTCGCGCTCGGCCTGCAGCGCAGGCTGCTCAGCTGAGTCGTCCACGATAAGGCGGCGATAGCGGCCACTCGTAACCAGCCGAAAATACTCGGAGGCCAATGTCACCATAGGCGCTTGCGCCTTGTCGCGAAAGCGCCTTAATGCCTCACGCAGGAGTGATTCGGCCAGCTTCAGTTGCGCCCATGGTTTTACTCCGGCGCGGTAACGCGCAATAGCCGACTCCATCTGCTCCCTGGCTTCGGCAGCATGGCCAGAGGTATCGATCTCATCCAGTGAACGTCGTGCCATTTGCTCGGCATCCGCCGCCGCATTCACCTCCTCTTCAAGCTGTTTGATGGATACCCGGCATTGCTCTCGCTCAATGTCTGTCTCCGCGGTATCCAGCCCCGACAAGGCTGCACGTAATTCAGGAAGCGTTGAGGTCGACGCTTCACGCAACTGCCCAATCAGTAATTCAGCCTTTTCCTGTAATAATCGTTTTTTCGCCGACTGTTCCTCGACCTGGCTTAGACTATTTGCATCCGCTTCACCTGCTGCATGGCACAGCGCAAGAAGCGCCGCTTCACTCGCCGACTGCTCCGCTTCAGCTTCACGTTTCTTGCGCTGAGCAGCCTCAGCACGGCGAGCGAGTTCGCTACTGCTCCTTTCCGCTGAACGTGATTTCGCTAGCCTGTCTTGCAAACGATCAACGAAATCGTTCACGTGGCTGCACTCAGGCTCGCCCAGCAATGCCGCAAGCCGGTTTACCTGATCGAATAAGGCATCCTGGATTGCAACGAGATCACGGATGCGTGACAACCGGCCATCCTGCATAACCTTCGCCTTTTGCAGGGCATCGAGCTCATCTAGCCTGGCCTCGATTGCAGCAGGCGAACTGTCTTCGGCAAGGAACAACCGCGTATGCCAGGCAGCCAATTTGTCCATATGCACGGATAGTGCATCGCCGCACTTCTTGATATCCTGATTTGCTGCATTCAGGTCGTTTTCGAGACCCTTTATGGTATTCCGACGGGCCGCCTCGTCCGCAGCCACCTTGGTCATGGCTTGAACCCAATCCGAAGCCCGCGCAATCATTGCGCCGAGGCTATCTACGCCAGCGGGGGCAGCTTCGCCCACGGCGCGCAGCGCCATGCCAAGCGTCGACGCAGCATGTTCTGCTTCAGCGAGAAGGCGGAACTGCTCATCCGATACCTTGGCTTGCTGCCGGACCAGTTCCAGGACCGCGCCGCGCAGATTCAACCATTCTCGCAGCGCTGTCGGCTGATGGGTAGGCAAGTTCGCTGTGGAGAGCCTGGCGAGCCAAGCCGACCGAGCCTGCTCTTGCGCCAGTGCATTGGCTTGCTTCGAGAAAATAATTTCTTGTAATCGTGCTTCCATTTCAGCGACACGTGTCTCGCACTCAGCCACTTTCGTGGCTCGCTCGGCACCTTCGCGCAGCAGATCCGCCTGGCGGTCCGCTTCGTTCTGCGAATTCTCGAATGCTTCAGGCAAGGGGCGGTCCGGATCGAATCGGGCGGCAAGCGATTCCGCATTTTCGCTACGCTGAATAAATGCCTTGCGTATCAAATCCCAACCATGGTCGCGATGCATCCGGGCTGCACGCAGAGTTTGTGCGGTGACCACTTCACCCGCCGCCGCAAGTTCGTGTTGACGCCGCTGTTGAGCTTTCAGGTCGCGCTTGAGCGCCGTTTCCTCCTTGTGCAGGCTGTTGATTTCAGTTTCCAGCCTATTGAATTCCTTTTCCGCCGAAGTTATTTCCGCCGCCAATAATAGCTGACTGCCTTGCAGTTGTTCTACAGTAGAGAGCCCAAGGTCAGTCAGGCCCTGCCACACCCGCCGCGCATGATCCTCTATTTCGCCTTGCAGCTTTTCGTGGCGCTTTGTGAAATCACCCATTGCTCGTGCCGTGTGCAGCGCTTCTTCAATTGCTCGTTTCAAAACCGCGTCCGTCATTGGCCGGTTGCCTTCCGGCTGCTGTTGCAGCTTTTTCTCAATGTCTGTCACCCGCTCGCGGCGCGAACTCAAACGTACTTCCATGTCATTGCACTGAGCAAGATGCTCATTCAACATCACTCGGTCGGCCACAGAGGGAATGGCTGCCAACACATCGTCAATTGCACGATCTCCTGCAATTCTGGCTGTCATCGCAGCCAGCACGAGCCAGCCGCTATCGGCCTCAGCCTGGGTTTTCCGTAATTCAACATGCGTATAACTCGCCACATCCCGATCTTTGATCAGGCGCTCAATCGCGGCGGCGTGCTTCAACAATGCCGGCTCGATCATGAGTTGTGCCTTTTCCTGGGCATATTCCACCAGCTCGGCATCCGCCCGGGAAATAGTTTTTCGTGCTGTTTGCAGCGACTGTTCGGCGACCAGGCGATTTTCTCTTGCATCGGGAGGTAATAACGGAACCTCCGTCAAGCCGTTCAGCGCAGCCAGAGCGTCATCATATTGCTTCAGCAAGGGCTGAACCGCCCGCAGTTCAGTCAACTCGTTTTCCCTGCGCCGCAGTTTAACCAACCGGTCCCTCAGCTCAGCGAGCTTTGCCTTGGCGTCCACGTCGGCGCGCTGACGGTCTTTCCACTCAGCCGGCCTGATCAACGTCTGGCGATAGGCACGCTTGTATTCATCGATCTGGAGACTGGCTTCGTTGAGGGTGGCCTGCTTGGATCGTGGGATAAAATAGCGGCGGCTATCCTCCTGTAGCGAAGCCAATAGCGCCGTTACGCCTCGCGTTCCGGCGCTGGCTTCGAACAATGCCGAGCCCAACTCGCCATCCGCGCTCAACAGCAGCTTGCCGCCTTCGCGCAGGCGTTCATGATCGATCCCGAACATAACCTCGAACTGTCTCCGATCCAGCCCTCCTGTCAGCGCATGCTCAACGGCGGAAGCGACGGCGGTACTGTCGATCGGCTTACCGCTTACTGGATCGGCATAGAGCAGTGTTTGCTTATTTCCTTTGCGGCGTGCCAAGGCAATACGCTCACCAGCGGTATTCGCGAATACGCCTCCGAGCAATATGCGGCTGTATTCATGAATGAAATCGTCCGTGCTGCGCGGATGGATGCCAAAGCGCAGGTCGCCCATCGCGCGTAATGCCGACGACTTGCCAGCCTCGTTCGGGCCATAGATCAGGTGGAAATTGGCGGGTGTCGCCGCGAAATCCAGCTCGCGATCCGTGAACGGGCCAAAAGCGGACAAAAACAGCTTCTCTATTCTCATCGGATGCCACGTCCATCGGCACGCTCCACGTTCAGGCGCGCCAGCAACGTTGCCTCGGCATCCGCCAGCTGGCTTCGCAGCGAGGCCGGATCATCGAGCCGGGGAAGACTATCACTTGCCGCATCGGCCTGTACTTCTGCCGGTAGCCTGGCGAGTACGTCTCCCAGCGCCTGCTTTGACCAGTCCGCCAGCATGGCGTCATCCGCGGCCAGCTCATCCACCAGGCGGATCAGCTCTGCAATCGCGTCCTGTCCTTCCATAGCCTGGATACGATCGATTGGCGAGCTGATGGCGAGGCGCACTTGCTCGATCCAGATTTCGCAATCGCTGATATCCTGTGCCGCAGCTTGTACTGCGGCGGCCAACGTTCCCGGCTGCTTCGCTTCCAGCTCGTATAGCCGGGTTTGTCCGATCAGATTGACCCTGACAGCATGCAGGAGAGTGGTTGCACCGGCTGTGGCGGCTGCGAGTGCTTTCCGCGCCTGCTCGGCCACTTGCGCCACATCGTCCACGCCATCGAGTGGCATAGTCACCTGATGCCAGCGCACGACATCAAGTTCAATAAAGCTTGCTTCCACCCTGCCGGCATTTACGGTGACCAGCTCGCAGCCTTTGGGGCCGGTTTCGTTGGCATGGCGCCCTTGCAAATTTCAGGGAAACACGATGCGAGGCGTTTTCTCGGACACGACCTGCCGGGCATGGACGTGGCCCAATGCCCAGTAGTCGTAGCCCTTGGCCGTGAGCACCGCCAGGCTGGTCGGGGCATAAGTATCGTGACCGGCAGCGCCGGTCAGGCTCGTGTGCAACACGCCGATATTGAATAGACCATGCACAGGCTCCGGGTAAAGCGGCACCAGATCATCCGGTACTTCGCGATCCGGAAAGCTGCGCCCGTTGATGGCCACCGCCAGATCATCGAGCCGCACTGTTTCGGATTTCTTGCTGGAAAACGTCGTTACATTTTCCGGCAGAGGTAACTGGCGGCTGATGACACCCTGCGCATCGTGATTGCCTTGCACGATAAACACCCGAATATTGGCTCGCGCCAGCCGCACCATCTGCTCGCGGAAAAATAGGCCGGTATGAAAATCCGACCAATCACAATCGTAGAGATCCCCGGCCAGCAGCACAAAATTTACCTGCTCATCCAGCGCCAGGTCTACCAGTTGCACCAGCGCGCGGCGGGTGGCATTGCGCAAGCGGTCAACAGGCGCCCCGTCATAGCGGCTTAAACCGCGTAACGGGCTATCGATATGCAAATCAGCCGCATGGATAAAACGCATCTATAAATTCCCCTATTTCGATCGTTATGACCCGGCCGCGCTTGCTGTCCTCCCCTGCCGGTAATCACAAGCCACAAGTTATTCAACAACTCGACAGCAATATTCAAGCACATCCGTAGACAAGCTTTACAGGATATCTTTTTTCTCGACAAGCGAACTGCCAATTCTAATGAGCGAATGTCTCCACCAAAGCGTCGATCCTGCACGCAATATCGCTAGCGCAACTGTACTTGAGTCCCGTTGTACTCGCTTTGCAAAAATCGCATTTTCGAAAGTCAGCTGAACCGAATTCGCGACGTGCTGGCCAGTTGTACCTGGCATATCCCTGATTGGCGAACACGCATCACCCGTCCAACCGCCGGATTCGGGATAATTTCCATACACCATACAAATCTTCTTCAACTGTAGCTCTGCAAGATCGGGCATTGTGAGCTAGACTATGCAGGCCATTCAGCGGTCAGCCGGTTTTCCATTCACGCGAAAGCGCGGCGGGCTCCAAGGCCGTTGAAGCCGGCCGACGGCGCAAAACGAAGCTGAACTGGGACATACTTCAAGGGTAGAATTCGAAATGTAGAGTTCGCCTGGAATCTACAAGTTTCCGGTTTATGTGACTTTGCGCTGAAAAAAATATTTCCCGTCTTTTTTATGGCCATTCAATTTAATAT
>JBDSOQ010000185.1:0-4290 GCA_039914755.1 Nitrosospira sp.
GCATTGCTGACCGGCGTGCTGTTCAAGGATGGCATACAGGCGAAAGACAATCCGCCGGAACAACAGAAATTTGCCGCCTGAACAACTAATCTTCAGAACCGGCATACACCAGATTTGACTTTATCTCTCTCAATTATCAGAAGACCTCAATGGCGTCTATGTACGTATTAAGCGATCCGTAGAGAAGAAGGGCTCAACATATGTCATAAAGCTAAATTTCCCAAATAAGAGAATCTTGGAAATTGCCCTGAAAAAGCTGAAGATCAAGAAATTCGACCCGTAGCGCCAACAAAGCGCGTAACTTACCGTTCTAGAAAATAACCCTTTCTGCTTACCTCCCTCGTAATAGTAAACCCGCCGAAGCGGGTTTACGAAGGTTTTGGAAGCCGCTTTTTAGGTTTCCCATCAATCTTTTTCATTTCCTTATTGGCTGATTTAAGCCTTTTCTTTACATGCGAAATATTTTCTTCTATCGGAAGATCTTCGGGTAGCTGCCCGCTGGATCTAATCATTACGTCACGAACTTCTCGCCCAACATCCTGCGCTGTCTGTGAGGCCTGATTCAATCCTTGCGGCTGTGTACGCTTAAGCCTCTCCGCAGTTTGCGTTACCCGGAAAAGATTGGCCGCCATCTCCGTTTTTCCCATATAGTCATATAGAGTCTTTTCCTCTGGTGCCCCTTTATATCGGATAAGTTTCTTTAGGGACATGTTATACATGCCCATAAAACCGGCATTTTTAAAAACACCATATTGACTCGACTCAAGCCCCGCCGCTTTCGCAGCTCCAGACATTATCGTTTCACCGGCTTTCAGTTCTTCACGAATTTCAATTCGATCTAAAGAGCCTTCCTGTATCCTTTCCCGAATTAGCTCATCTGCCAATGCAGCAAGAACTACTTTAGCCTGTGCTACTTGAGGCTTCTTCGTGTCCGCATGCATCGATACCAGAAAGCATGCAAACCTGGTCAACTTATAAGTATTGAATCCTTCTATTGACTGTACCGGGATAAATACATCATGAATATCAATACCAAGTTGCGAGCAAGACGCCATAGATTTAACAATGACCTTGTTAAATGCCGTCCAAGTATCGTAACCAAGGCTGGACATAAACTCACGCGCATCCCAATAGCGCACGCCATTTTCTTTCGCTGAGTCCTCAAATTTCTGAATTTGAAATGATGTCATAGGCTAGGATTATACTAGATCAGCAGTTGATCTGTTCCATACGGTTCCAATTTTACGATCATATTAGCCACCACTCCCATATTGCTTAGCATAATTACCAGCAATCTCATTTGCCCGTAGGGCAAGTATCGTATTAAGTATTCCTCGCCATAATGGATTGAATCTCAGCCTCAAGCCTCGATCTGTCATCTGCGGTAAGGTTCGATGCGGTTAGCCCAATAAATCAAACGTCGCGATTACACACAGGCACGCAGCAATGCGCTGTAAATCCTCGCACGCTAACCAGGATGGGGGTGAGCAAGATCAAGGTATCGACTCTCACGAGGGCGTTGCTGAATTATTGGGTGGCGAAGGCCGAGGAATTGAATGTCGATGCCCGAACCAGACCCGGAGTTTGAGTTTATTTATATCTGGCGGGATTACGGGTGCACATTACCCCACGGGGAACGCGGAAGTGAAGACGTATTCGATCCGGTTAACGACTGGTCAGACGGCGGGCCGATTGTTGAGTGGGAGAGAATAGAGATTCATCCGTAAAAGACGAATGTGAACGGTATTGGCGTGCAGTGATACTGACGGAAGCGGGGGCGAAATATTGGAACACATAAACGCCGTTACTCGCCGCTATGCGCGCATTCGTCGACAGCACATTCGGAGATGGATAACCAATTCGAGTTCCAGCTTGGCAACCGCGTAGAAAAATTCACCGGAGATTACAAACTACCCGGCGTTGTAGTAGGCCACGGATTTAATCGTCCAGCAAAAATTTTCTGATAAAAAAAGGCTATTTGTTCATAATGATCAAAATTAGGAGGAGAATTGCAATGGACACGATTGCGGCTGCCGATGCAAAAACCAATTTCGGTGCTCTGCTCGATAAGGCGCAACGCGAGCCCGTGACGATTTCCAAGAACGGTCGCGCCGTTGCTGTCGTCATGTCGGCCACAGCCTTCGAGGACCATCAGCGGCTTAGGCTCGAATTCTTGCGCCAGGAAGTGCGCAAAGGCCTTGATGAGGCGGAACGAGGAAGCGTCATATCTGGCGGGCAGGCCTTTGCGGAACTCGATAGTGAGCTTGTGGATTAATGCCCCGCTTTGAGTTCACCGCAAAAGCCGTTGAAGATTTACGAGAGATTGGCCACTATACGAAGCAGGCTTGGGGTATTACTCAGGCACGCCGTTACCGGGAAGAACTCGAACTTGCTCTGAGAAAACTGAGCCTGTCACCGCGCGTCGGGCTTGAGCGGGACGAGATAGCGCCGGGAGTGCGCTCCTTTACCGTCGCTTCCCATATTGCTTTCTACCTTCCTCGGAAAGATGGGATTACTGTTCTGCGGTTATTGCACCCGAACATGGATGTCGAACGCGCTTTTGATCTCCGCACTGAAAAATCACAGGAGCGCGAGTGATACTTTCCAGTATGTGTCTTGAGGACCTGCCAGGAAAGCGTCGATGATATCAAGCACACTTTCGGGCGATGACTGCGGGCGGCCGGGGTATCTTTGGAAACGAGAAAGGTTTTGTTGGAGCACAAAAACAGCAACATCACATAGCACTACTCAGCGCCTGAAATTGAGGAATTGATAGATGCGGCAAATCGTATTTGCGAAACTGATTTACGCAAACCACACGCACTCGATTCGTTATGTTAAAAAGAAAAACCGCCTAGTGCGAGAACACATAAGCGGTTGATTTTCTGCTTAAAACTGGCGCGCCCGGCAGGATTCGAACCCACGACCCCTTGGTTCGTAGCCAAGTACTCTATCCAACTGAGCTACGGGCGCTGAAGCTGGTCATTGCGCGGAAAATTGGCCGTTCGCGTAGCCGTATTTTCCGCACATAAGTTAATTATTATAGCAGACGGACATACCACCAGGTCAAAGCAATTTTCTTGCTAATTCCGAACACGACACCTCCGATCGGTCCCAAGCGAGCCCTTGAAACGCTCCAGCCCATATGCCAAATACTGCGGCAATCAAGCGATAGCCGATAACAAATACGCCAGTATCTCTTTAATGGTATGTTTAGCCTGGATCACGCTCGTGCTAAAGTATCGGAACCGGGATGCTGCCTGACCCCCAAGGTTTTTTAACCACACGAATAAGAGGATATCTGTATGCAATTCATCATCTCTGGGAGTCACGGAACTGACGATCCGACCATGGCAACCCTGCCTTTCATGGCTGCAAAAGCCGCAAGGGAACAAGGGCATGACGTCATTCTATTTTTGTGGAATGAGGCAGTAACGCTGGCGCGCCCTGGGATCGGCGACCATATCGCGGGCGTAAATTTGCCGCCACTAAAAGATATTTTAATGGCTATACAAACGGCAGGCATCCCCATCTGGGTGTGCGGCGCTTGCGCCGTTGCGCGGAAGATTGGCGAGCCCGACCTTGTATCCGGCGCGCTGATCAAAAACATGGGAGACTATATCAAGGCCGTGGCCGAGCGTGATAAGTGTGTCGCTTTCTGATGTTCTTTGTGATGTTGTAAGCCAGACGGCAGCCTAACTCATCCTGATGGACCTAAAATCCGGGAATGAGCACCGCAGCACCGGTTAGCTTCCCTTCACGCAGCCTCGTTAATGCTGTATTCGCCTGGCTAAGCGGCAATGATTCCGTAGTTACCCTAATTGGTACTTTTGGCGCCAGCGCCAGAAATTCTTCGGCATCTCGACGGGTGAGGTTGGCGACCGAGACCAGACGCTTTTCATGCCATAGAATATCGTAGGGAAAACTGGGGATGTCGCTCATATGGATACCACCACATACGACAATTCAACCCGGACGAACCGCTCGCAATGCGGCAGGCACCAACGCGCCTACGGGTGCAAAAATGATAGCCGCATCAAGCGCTTCGGGCGGCATCATGTCCGAGCTGCCTGCCCACGCGGCACCCATCCTTCCGGCGAAATCCTGCGCCACAATATCCCCAGGACGTATGAATGCAAACAATGTCCGTCGCTGATGAATCAGAATCTGGGCCACGATATGAGCGGCGGCGCCAAATCCATAAATGCCGACCCGTTCCGCATCTTCCGTCATCCTGAGCGCACGATAGCCAATTAGACCGGCACACATCAGGGGGGCCGCTTCAACATC
>JBDSOQ010000090.1:0-15364 GCA_039914755.1 Nitrosospira sp.
AAGAGGCATCGGGACACATGCGCGGGTGCTGCCACAGCAGTGCCTGGAGAGGTATCGTCGTAACAAGGGGAAAATGATGATTTGGGTCTGAACAGGCCGCAGAAACAGGACTGATCAACAAAAAATCGCCCTACAGCGATGAGCCGCACTCATCGCGAACGCTTGTTCGGGGACTTTTGCAAGAAGCTCTACCATTGCAATTATTCCTTAGGAGCTTGAAATGAATGAACTGATGTCGACCCTTGTTCTCGCCACCTTCACGACTGTTTGCAGCTTCGGCGCAGTCGCTGGATCGGATAGCTCTAACAAAAACGAGGAAGCAACGCCTATCACAAACCGTCCTCAAGCCGGGCCTCAATATGGAGCGGAGCCAGCCTCAACCGCTGACATCAATAAAAACCAGTTTCCCAAGGATTTGTCGCCGGAAGAGAAAGCCAAATTGAAAGATCAGGAATCGGTGGTCGCAATCAGGAATCCCCGCCGGCAAACATAATCCATAACGCGGATCAGGCCGGAGCGGTACGCCAGTCTTTACTTCCATGACAGACTGATTGCATTGTCGGGTCGATAAGCTGCAAGGAGAATCGTCGGGATAGTGCCGCAGCCGAAAGCTGGTTCAACAGCTGCAAGTATGAGCGTGGCTGAGATGCACTACGAAACAGAAGCACAGATGATAGTGGTTAGCTCCGGCTATCGAGGTATTCTATAGTTGGCACCGCGACGCTCGACGGTGGCTATCACAGGCGGTCGACCAGGTTTCTTGATAGTAGGCTCGCTGCTCAGTAAAAGGAGCAATTGATAGCATGAGGTAGTAGTCTGTCGGAACACGAAAAATCGAGGGAAGGTGGCACTATTTTGACATCGCCCTCTCTTGCAGAAACCGAAGCCGCGTCTCCTCTTCCTTTTTTACCTGCTCGATCTCGCGCAAGACATCGTGGACGTCTGCAGGCCGGTCATCAACCTCGATATGGCCGGTAAGCGGCGTGTCGGGGCGAAGCAACCCGGACTGATACAGAGCCCAGATTTCCTTGCCGTACTGGGTGGTGGCAAGTTGGGGCGCAAAGGTGCTAAAAAATGTTGTCAGGTTGGCGACGTCGCGCTCAAGCATCGCGCTGGCATTATTATTACCTGCCGCATCAACAGCCTGAGGCAGGTCGATAATGACGGGCCCATCGCGGTCGATCAGGATATTATATTCAGACAGGTCGCCATGAATGACGCCGGCACACAGCATGAGGACAACCTGGTAGAGCAGTCTTGCATGATAGTCCAGCGCCAGTTCTTCATTGAGCTCCACATCGTGGAGCCGGGGCGCGGCGTTACCTTCCGCATCCGTCACCAGTTCCATTAGCAGCACGCCTTCAAAACAGCCATAAGGCTGTGGCACTCGCACGCCGGCGGCGCCAAGACGGTATAGCGCATCGACCTCGGCGTTTTGCCACACTTCTTCCTGCATCTTGCGCCCGTATCGCGAACCTTTCTCCATGGCACGCGCTTGCCGGCTATTCTTTACCTTGCGGCCTTCCTTGTAGGAAGCGGCTTGCCGGAAGCTGCGCTGATGCGCTTCCTTGTATACCTTTGCACAGCGTATATCTCCACCACATTTAACCACATAGATAATGGCCTCTTTGCCGCTCATGAGCTGACGGACTACCATGTCCACCAACCCCTCTTCAACGAGTGGCTTGATTCTGTTCGGGGTCTTCATAGGTGTGCTGGCTTGGTTGGAAAAAGGTGATACCGAATGTGTAGATGGCCAAAGGTTATAACAATAGGAGACAAGCCACATTTCTTCCACGTCTCATGTCGGCGCGAATGAAACCACGGTTTATTTCCTTATTATCCCAAATGCGAAATAAAAAACCCTAATTATTTGATGGTTATCTTCGGATAGATGTCGTAAGAACATTTTTTATCAGATGAATTCGCTAACATTTTATCCAGCACTTCATGAACAAATTGTTCAGCCCAGAATAATCCATTAGGACGCAACCTGACCGCCAGCACTCGCGTAGGCTCGCAGAGTCGCCTAATGGATTATCTGGGTTAAATTCATGCCGCGCCTGAACTACGCGGTCCTGCCACATTCAGTATTGCAATCGAGTTTGTTCCGAAGAAAATCCTGATCCATTCACGCCACTCATTGCAGCGATAAACATGCAGGCATGGCTGATTAATTTTCTGAGTCCATTCCTGTGTAAGCAGCGATCCGCCGGTGAGTTCCACCGCTGGCGTGACGATCAGCGTGGCATCGCTGTCGGGCACGTTCCATTTGCTACGCTGCCGATAATTGATTTTCTGAATCACTGTATTTCAGCTCGTCTTGAGCTTAACCGAAAAATTCGCAATCCCAATCTTGAAGAGCAATTTAGCTGCTGCATCAAGTGTCCTGAATTCGCGGGTTTCACGCCTTCCTGTTTCCAGGGGTTTGCCGTCAATCACGACCATATAACCGTCGGACATGACGGCGTAATGCACCTGCACCTGTTTTACCGCGTTAGCGTCAAGTAGAAGTTTTACTTCACGCTCCATCATGTTTTATCTCCCGTCGATAACGCAGCAGCAGGAGCGTGTGCGACCCAAGCTTCAAACAAGTCTTTCTGCTCGATCGTCATGAGTAAGTCCCCTGGTTTCACCTGTAAAAATTTACAAAGCTTTTCCAACACCGCGCGGTCAAAGCTGTTTACGCGGTCATAGTAATATCTGTCCAGCGTGGCCCGGGCAATACCCGTTGCGCGGCAAACATCGGCGACTTTGAGCCGCTTGGCTCCAAGGATGGCGGATAGTCGACAAGTAATCATTTCAGAGGCATTATTAATCGAGGTCGATCAAACAATATCACTAAATGACTAAACAGTGCTCGCTTGGCCTCGGTTTATTATGCTGGGGGTACGAAAAGTTAAGCATGACCCAGAGGTAAACACGGGGTACTTATACAGGGAAGCATCTTGATTTTTCACGGATGGTTGCGTATCGGTTATCGGCGCTATTACACTTTGCGAAGTACCGCACTATGTTTCATGCCTGGCCACAAGTTCATGCTCTCGCGTCCGACGCCCCTTCATGGATAGCGGCTATTCGTCCCGTTCCATTTGAATAGTCCACTTGGCCTATTGCATATCCTGGTTCCAGAAGCCTATGTTGCGTAAATGGGAAATATAAATAACCTCCAATACTCCCAATTTTGAACCCACTGAAAATCTTCCTGTTCCTGATTCCTGCTCTGGCTGGTTGCGCTTCGACAGCAGGCAATCACGAACCTGTCAGGACCGAGAACGGTTCAAGCGTTTATTCCCTTGCAAGCTTATATGATGGCAATCCGGAATCGAGGCAACGAGCTGCCGAATGGCTGGATATCGATGCCAGGAATCTGTGCCTGTCGGAATATACGCTCATCTCTGAAGAATCAGTTCCCACCTACAATCTGATTGGGGCGGTAATATCCTCGCGCCTTGTGTGGGAAATAAAATGCCAGGGTGGAGGAGAGGAGACGCCACCTTAGGCTGCCCCCCCTTCCCGTGCGGTAGCGCACTGAATAGGCGGGTGAGCATGACGTATCGTTGACACACAGCAATGTTGCTGGAGAGATCAAGGAGCAAGGCATGAACTATCGTTCAACATCAGAAAAGGCGTCGCGGCATTCTCGACCTTTGGTTGGGCTGACATTAAGCATCGCCGGGTTGATGCTGGCCTTTTCCGCACCGAATTTAGTTCATGCCCAGCAGGGGCCAATGGATAGTCCCGTGCCTGAGCAATCTTCGGGTGATCAATACAAGCGCGGGGAAACGCCCACAGGGCAGGAATACGGCGTTATCAAAAAGGGTGAGCCCCATAAAAGCGACGCTGCAACAAAAAAAGGGGATCGCAGAGGAAGCAGGGACGACGTGAAAAACGAGGCCAAGCCCGGCACGGACTCAACCACTGATCGAGACAAAAGAGAATATTAGGAAGACGCTGCTCCTGCTCCGCCCATTTTAATTTATGGCCGTTATAAACCTGAGGTTTCAGATCAGAATAGGAGATATAAAAATGATCAAAACTATTTCCGTTTCCGTTATTGCCTGTTTCATGGCTATTTCCAGCTTTGGCGTTGCGGCGGACGAGAAAGCGCCGGCCTCGGACAAAGATCGTGAGATACGCGAACAGGTGCCAGCCAAGCTGGATGGCGGTCAGGATAAGAGACAACAAAAAATGGATGATAAATACCGCGACAAAGCTGGCCCTGCCTTAAAAAAAGATCGTGAAATCAGGCTTGCGGAAATACCCGCAAGCTCCAGGCATGGACAAGAGCTGGGCTGAAGTACAAATGCAGCGTATGAAAATTGCCCCTGGCATATAGTTTCATACGGATACAATCGGTGTCGTCTGATTTTCTCTTTCGAGAGTAAAATCCGGGATGCCGGTTATCACTCCATTCGCATTACGTGGGTAACCGCGCATCGCTTTGCGCTTGCTGAGTTAAGCGCCACTTAATTTTTTAATGCCTTCCGAAAACCTTTCGCAATCTTTCCGAGTAATATGACATCGATATTTATGCAATCAAGATTTCACCGCGACTGGAGATTTGCTGCATAACATCTTGCAAAAAGCCCCATGGATAGATAAGGGTGGAGCAGGATGAGGTTGGATAAGGATAAAAATACGCAATAATAATTGCTGCGTTTCCCAGCCTTGGGTTCGTAAACATCAATGTTCAGCAAGCATCAAGGAAACAGGCGCAAAACACTTCAAGCATCGTCAATACTGGTTCTTTCCAGCTTCGTTGTACTTACTCTCTTTTTATGGCAGGGGCATAAGGGCTTCAGCCTGTGGGATGAGGGTTATCTCTGGTACGGCGCTCAGCGCGTAATGCTGGGCGAGGTACCCCTCCGGGATTTCATGTCCTACGATCCGGGCCGTTATTACTGGTCCGCCGTTCTCATGAGCTTGTGGGGCGACAACGGCATTATGGCTTTGCGTGGCGCGGTGGCGGTTTTTCAAGTGACTGGATTATTCGCCGGCCTGCTTCTGATCGCTCGAAGTACCAAAAACCAGAGCTTTGCCTACCTGTTGCTTGCAGCAGCTACACTGGCGCTATGGATGTTTCCGCGCCATAAGCTGTTCGATATTTCACTGTCCATTTTGCTGATCGGTATATTGGTCTTCCTGGTTCGCAATCCAACAAGCATGCGTTATTTTTTGGCTGGCTTGTGTATAGGGCTGGTAGCTGTGTTTGGCCGCAATCACGGTGTATATGGCGTTTTGGGCAGTCTCGGCGTCATGGCCTGGCTAACGATCGAACGAGTGGATCGGCCCGGGTTTATCAGGGGGTTTATGCTCTGGGCTGCTGGCGTAATCGTCGGCTTTGCCCCTGTGCTTCTCATGGTGCTGCTAGTGCCCGGTTTCGCCATGGCCTTTTGGGAAAGCATCCGCTTCCTGTTCGAAGTCAAGGCCACTAATCTTCCTTTGCCGGTTCCCTGGCCCTGGACAGTGCCATTCGGCTCAGCATCCGTCGGCGAAGCGATTCGTGGAGTACTGGTCGGTCTATTTTTTATCGGGACAATCGCATTTGGTATCCTTGCAATTGCGTGGGTGGTCTGGCAAAAATTCCGTCAAAAACCGGTTGCGCCAGTGCTGGTTGCAACCGCATTTCTGGCGCTGCCTTACGCACATTATGCTTATTCCCGCGCTGATGTCGGTCATCTTGCGCAAGGTATTTTTCCATTATTGGTGGGCTGTCTGGCGCTGCTGGCTGCACAGCCCGCCAGGATCAAGTGGCCTTCGGTATTCTTGCTAGGCGGAGCAAGCCTGTGGGTGATGCTTATCTTTCATCCAGGCTGGCAATGTGACACCAGCAGGCACTGCGTGAATATCGAAGTTTCCGGCAGCGAACTGAACGTCGCTTCAGAAACGGCGAGCGATATCTACCTGCTTCGAAAGCTGGCTGATGAATATGCACCACATGGCCGGAGCTTTGTTGCTGCCCCTTTTTGGCCGGGAGCCTATCCACTGCTGGCAAGAAAATCTCCTATGTGGGAGATCTATGCCTTGTTTCCGCGAAATGAAGTTTTTCAGCAGTTGGAGATCGAACGCATCCGGGCTGCTAACCCCGGCTTTATTTTGATATACGATCTACCGCTCGATGGACGAGAGGAATTGCGTTTCCGTAATACACATCCGCTAATCCATCGGTACATTCTGGATAACTTCGAGCTAGTGCCCGGCTCGCCTGATCCTGCCTACCAGATATACAAATCGGCGTAATCAAACCAGGAGGCGAAGGCTGCTGGTGCCAACCCCTCGCAGAACCGTCGGAGCCCATGCGCCGACCCTCGGCAACCTGTGCAAATGCGGACATATAAACCGGAAGAATCGCTTACTTCATAAACGTCAGCATTGTCCGATGCGCCGCCCGCTAGAATGCTCAAGTTGGGTTATGCGCTTTTTATTTGCCAGCGCTGGCTGAACTGCGCGCCTACGGGACAAGCCCGGTTCAGGCTGTGGCGGTTAGTACTGCTTGACTCTTCTTTTTGCTCGCGCGTGAGCTGCAACAGCTCGTGCATTTTTTCTACTGTAGTGCTCCACGAGGTTTCCGACACCATTTCTCTCATCTTGACGATATCCTGGTTATGTCCTTCCGGGGTTGTCAGCAATGCAGTTTCGCATGCCTTGATAAAAGCGCGCGAGGAGCACGCAATAGACACCACATTTCCATAAAGATCTACAATATCAGCGACAGGCGTACTTACGATGGGCAACTCGGCTGCCATGTATTCGAGCGTATTCGTGGGATTGATAAAGCGGCTTGATTCGGTTATTGCGAAGGGCAGCAAACACACGTTCCAGCCAGCCAGAAATTGTGGTAACGCCTTATAAGGCTGTTGTCCCAAATAATGAATGTTATGCCGCCGTGGTAATGTGGCCGGATCTATTTTTACCACCGGTCCAGCAAGGACGATTTGCCATTGCGGATGCGCATCGGCGATGCGGCCGATGAGTTCTGTATCGATTCGCTCATCGATCACCCCATAATAGCCAAGTCTCGGCCCCGGAATATCTTCATGTGCGGGGTGCACGTTGGAGCGCTCGCGAGCCTGTTCGAAATGTACCAGATCAACGCTGTTAGGAAAGCAGTGAACATTTGCATGGCGCTCCCGCTTTGCCCGATGAAGACTGGGGCCTGCGGTGAAAACAAGATCGGCTACTTTCAATAATGCATTTTCCCGTTGAAGCATCTGTTTTGGGGGATTCTTGAAAGCGGCGAGTTCATCCATGCAGTCATAGACCACGAGAGAAGGGTTCAGCTCCTGCAGTAGCGGTAATGCCATTGGCGTATAAAACCAGACCAGGTGTTCTTCGTCGACGCTGACAAATTGACGCATCAATTTGATTAAATGCGGCAATTGCTCATCATGAAAACCAGATGCCGCAACCGGCGTATGAGGTTTGAGTACGATTATGTTTGGTCCGGGAACGGATGTTTCAAGGAAGCTGTCATGCTCATGGAAAACCGGTTCTTCAATAAAAACTATTTTGTAATTTTCCGCTAGTCCTGACAGAAGATGTTGGGGCCGTTGATACGCAGAGTCCCAGCGGAGGTGGGAAAAAACAATAATGGTCGTCATTTACGGCTCCTTGAGTGAACGGGGCTGGGGTTGCCCTGCGCATTGATGTGGTCCAGACTTGCATAGCCTGATTGCCAATAAGAACGTGATGTTTCACTATCAGGTCGTATTTATTGAATACACTGCATGGCTTCTTGGTCGAGACGCTGATCAGGATTTGATTTTCCAGCTCGTTATTGCTGATTGCTCGATATCGGCGTCGTTCTTATGCATACGGGCTGCGCGACTCAACAGCGCAATGATCAAGGTTTTTAGAGAACGCTACTGTGCGATAACGTACATTCGCCATTTCGATGGGGCGACATCTATCGGGCCACAGCAAAGCCCATGTGCTTGAGCGCGGATACAGCCGTGTTTATATACATTGCTTGAGCAGGGCTATGTAGCGCTGCAGAATGGTAGAAGCGCTAACGGGGGGTGACGATGCCTGTGGGAGCCTGAAACCGGGTGGTGTCTGGCTGTTAGGGCGTGAGAACAACCTTGCGGCAGTCGTCCTGTTTCTTGTCGAATATCTTATAAGCAGCGGCCGCTTCCGCAAGGGGCATACGGTGGCTGATAATGACATCGGGGTGCAATTTCCCCGATTCGATGTGATCTAACAGTTCGGGCAGGAAACGCTGTACGTGAGTCTGGCCCGTCTTGAATATCAAGCTTTTCTCAAAAGCACCACCAAACAGAAATCCATGTATGAAGCCGGTATAAACCCCGGGCACGCTGACCGTACCTCCACGGCGAACGGCCGCAATACATTGGCGAAGCGCGACCCCACTGCTGCCTTCAAGTTTGAGATTGGTCATTACGGTCTCGAGCGCGCTGCCTTTCGCTTCAAAACCTATCGCATCGATAGCGGCATCGACACCCCTGAATGAGGTGTTGTCGATAATGACTTCAGCAGGATCGACTTCATCAAAATTGATGGGAAAGATACCATATGTCTCACGGGCAAATTCGAGCCGGTACGGATGATGGTCGACCATGAAGATTTTTTCCGCCCCCAGCATGCGAGCGCAGGCGGCTGCCATCAAACCGACAGGGCCGGCGCCAAAGATAGCGACGCTTGATCCCGGACCGATATCGGCGTTAAGTACGGCTTGATAACCGGTCGGCAGAATATCGCTCAAGAACAGGACGTGTTCGTCGGCGAGCGTTTGGGGGACTTTGATGGGGCCGACGTTGGCCTTTGGTACGCGCACATATTCCGCCTGACCACCGGGTATGCCTCCATACAGATGGGTATAGCCAAAGAGCGCCGCACCTGAGCGCACGTTCTTCTTGTTCATGATTGCGGCGCGATCCGGATTGGTTGTCTCACATGCTGAAAATAACTGTTTCTCGCGGAAGAAACATTCGCCACAGGCGATGACAAACGGCACAACTACCCGATCACCTTTCCGTAGTGCCGCCACCTCGGATCCGGCATCGACAACCACCCCATAAATTCGTGGCCCAGGATGTCGCCATCCTTGATCTCGGGTATTTTCCCTCGATATAGATGTAAATCCGAACCCCAGATTGCGGTAGCCGTAATTTTGAGAACGACGTCGTCAGATTCCTGAAGCATCGGATCAGGTACGGTATCCATCCGAGCGTCATAACTTCCGTGATAGGTAAGCGCGTGCATCCGAATTTTCCTCCATAGCGTTTTCCGGGAAAAAAACGGGTGACCAGTTAATAGACGCTGGCAGGCAGGCCTATCTGATCACGGGAGCACCAGGCGGGATCCTTGACGCTTCTTCCGGACTTATCCTGCCGTCCCGATCTATGTCGGCAGCTTCTCTATTCGCCCGATTCAATTTATCCTTTACCGGATCAGTGCCCGTAATCATTCTGGAGTCAGGTTGACCCCCTAACACGGGTGGATATGGAGTGGGGCTACTTTGTCCCGGAACTGGCTGTCCGATAATGTTGTTGTTTTGTCCGGGTGGCTGCCCAACGATGGAACCCCCTGGTCCCGGTGTAACCTGAGCATAAGCCAACCCCGACGCCAGGAAAAATGCACCGGCGAGTACCAGGGGCCGAGCTGTAAATATTGAATAGCGTTTCATGGTTGCTCCTGATGTTTAGTGAAATAACAATAAGACGTTACGCCCGGGCTTTCTCGTTTTCAGTGCGGCATCGCACTTAGGGGAAGCATATGAACGTCGGGGCAGCAGGAGGAAATGATCCTTAGGCAAAGGGAAACAGAAACGGATTTCCGGGGATATTACAAGTGCTGTATCCAATAGGGGGTTTGCTTGCTGCTGCAACGATGCGTCCATCTGAATTCAAATCGGGCGGGTGACCACTCCAATCGGTTAGGATCGAGAATCCAGCTGTAATTGCTGCCCGGCATCTTCCCGTATTCTTCGCCGATAACGGTATGGCGAGGATCTTGCTCATGAATCGCCTGGTGAAGGGCACTTTCGATTTCGTGATCCGCCACTGTGACAGGGCTCTTGTCGGCCTTGCACATAATGTCCAGAGGAACGCGAAAGTACCGAAGCGCGATTGGAGCTGTAATGTAAGGCTGTGCCTGCCGTACGCGACAAAGTTACCTCGCCTCTCTCCATATCTGCGGCAAGCCGCACCCAGGCTGAACAATTCCTTGACTAAATGTCCATTTAGTTTTAAATTGCCGTATCCTTTCTCCCCGTAATATCCATTCTCTTCAGCAGCTATCTTAAAAGAAGGTCACACATCTATGACTTTAGGTCTTATCGACTTGCCGTGGTGGGGGTATATCGCAGTCATTCTGGGTCTTACCCATATTACGATTGCCGGTATCACGATCTACCTGCACCGCCATCAGGCGCACCGCTCGCTTGAGTTGCATCCGCTGCCCAGCCATTTCTTTCGCTTCTGGTTGTGGCTTACCACCGGCATGGTGACGAAGGAGTGGACGGCAATACACCGCAAGCATCACGCCAAGTGCGAGACTGCGGCCGACCCCCACAGTCCGCAAGTGCTCGGCATCAGCAAAGTGTTGAGAGAAGGATCCGAGCTCTATCGGAAAGAAGCAAAGAATCTGGAAACCCTGGAAAGATATGGCCATGGTACGCCGGACGACTGGCTGGAGCGCAATGTCTACTCCAAGCATAGCGCCAAGGGTATTGCGCTGATGCTGATCATTAATCTTATTCTATTCGGTCCCATCGGGCTGACGATCTGGGCGATACAGATGGCATGGGCTCCCATCATGGCTGCCGGCGTCATCAATGGTGTGGGGCACTACTGGGGTTATCGCACTTTCCAGGCGGAAGATGCCAGCCGCAATATCGTACCGTGGGGGATTCTCATTGGCGGAGAGGAGTTGCATAATAATCATCACGCCTATGCCACTTCCGCGCGTTTATCAAACAAGTGGTACGAGTTCGACATAGGCTGGATGTATATATGCATTCTGAAATCGATGGGGCTGGCCCAGGTGAAGAAGGTTGCACCCAAATTGCGTCTGGATGCCGCCAAGACGACTTGCGATCTCGATACACTGCAAGCTGTTATTTCTCATCGTTACGAAGTGCTGGCAAAATATGCTCAGTCCCTCAAGCATACATTGGCAAAGGAAATTGATCATCTGAAGGACGGGACTGCGAACCTCGGCGTAGATCGTTCTACCCTTAAACGCTGGGTTCTTGCCGACTCCAAGACTCTGCAGGAAGACGAACGTATCAAGCTGAACCTGGTGCTGAGCAAGACCAGCACGCTTGACAAGGTCTATAAAATGCGTGAGGAGCTTATGGCAGTGTGGCAACGCTCAACCTCGTCCAAAGACGAGTTGGTCAAGCAACTAGAGGACTGGTGTCACCGCGCCGAAGAGAGTGGTATTGAAGTGCTGCAAAATTTCTCCCGCAGGTTACGCTGTTACGCTGCTTAAGCCAAATGTGACAAGCGCTAAAAACGGCACTACAACAAAAAACCTGCCAGCGGCGGGTTTTTTGTTGTAGTGCCGTTTTTAATATATCCCGGAAGATTTACGGCACAACCTTCGCGATAATATTACTTGAGTTTGGTTTCCTTGTATTTGACGTGCTTGCGTACGACCGGATCGAATTTCGAAATCTCGATTTTCTCCGGCTTGGTGCGCTTATTCTTGGTGGTGGTGTAGAAATGACCGGTGCCGGCCGAAGATTCGAGTTTTATTTTTTCTCTCATGATAATGTCCTTATATTCCCAAGCCTGAATGCTGTTTCCCGACTTTTAAATGTTGTTCCCGCGTGCGCGCATTCCAGCCAGCACCGCGTCAATACCATTCTTGTCTATTGTACGGAGCGCTACATTAGACAGGCGCAGGCTGATCCAGCGATGCTCGCTCTCAACCCAGAACCGGCGGCGCTGCAAATTGGGCAAAAAGCGCCGTTTGGTCTTGTTGTTCGCATGGGAAACGTGGTGGCCGGTCATAGGCTTCTTTCCGGTGACTTCACATACTTGTGCCATGGTAATCCACTCCCGAAATCGGAAAAACCGATATTATATCCCGATTTCAAGGATTTCCTCAAATCATATCAATCCGCGCTCAGCAAACGACATGGCTGTGCCCGCGCCAACGATAAAATGATCGAGGACCTTCACGTCTATCAAAGCAAGCGCCTGTTTGAGAGATTGAGTCAGGATTTCGTCGGCCTGGCTCGGCTCGGCAACACCGGAAGGATGATTGTGGGCGAAGATAATGGCGGCTGAGTTATGATACAGCGCCCGTTTTACCACCTCGCGCGGGTATACGCGGGTTTGGGTGAGCGTTCCCTTGAACAGCTCTTCGGTCGCGATGGTGCGATTCTGAGCATCGAGAAAAATAGCCACGAAGACCTCATGCTTTTTACCCTGAAGACTAAGGCGCAAATAATCGCGTACTGATTTCGGCGAGCTCATGGCATCGCCGCTCTTCAGCTTTTCTTCCAGCGCACGTCGCGCCATTTCCATCACCGCCTGTAATTGCGAATACTTGGCTGGCCCCATTCCCCTTACCTGGCAAAAAGCGCTTTGATCCGCGGCAAACAGCCCTGTCAGCCCGTTGAAGCACTGGAGCAGTTCTCGCGCCAGATCCACTGCGCTTTTTCCGGCCATACCCGTGCGCAGAAATATCGCCAGGAGTTCCGCATCGGAAAGATGCGCGGGTCCATTTTTCAGAAGTTTCTCGCGCGGACGCTCGGATTCAGGCCAGTCGGAAATTGCCATGGTAGTGTGGGTGCCAAATAAAAACGTGAAGGTCGGGTGGGAGCTCTAAAATCATCGCAGCGGCGAGTGCCGTCCTCTGCAATGAGATGCTGTTTTTAGGTTAAACTCCTTCCTGCTAAAAGTGATCCTGTGATTATGACTGATACGTCCTTACAAAGAGCCAGACACCTGCTTTTGGGGTTGACCGGCGGGGTGGCCGCATACAAGGCTGCGGAGCTGACGCGTCTCCTGATATATGACGGCTTGGATGTGCAGGCGGTAATGACCCAATCGGCCTGCCATTTCGTCGGTACGGCAACGTTGCAAGCATTAACCGGTAAGCCGGTGTTTACTGAACTGTGGGACGCGAGCATTGCCAACAGCATGGCTCATATTGATCTTTCGCGCAACGTGGATGCGATACTCGTCGCGCCCGCCAGCGCCGATTTTATCGCCAAACTTGCCAATGGTCTTGCCGATGACCTGTTATCGACATTGTGCCTTGCGCGCGATTGCCCCTTGCTGATAGCCCCGGCCATGAACCGGCAAATGTGGGAAAATCCTGCAACGCAACGGAACCTGGCTACGCTGCGGCAGGATAATGTAACAATACTCGGTCCCGCCAGTGGTGCCCAGGCATGTGGGGAAACCGGCATGGGTCGTATGCTTGAAGCGCGTGAACTCGCTGACACGCTGCATTCTTTTTTCCAGCCCAGGCTGTTGCAAGGCAAGCGCGTGCTCATCACTGCCGGGCCCACATACGAGGCTATTGATGCGGTCAGGGGAATCACCAATTTAAGTTCCGGGAAAATGGGCTATGCAATCGCGCGCGCAGCACTTGAAGCCGGGGCGGAGGTCATTCTCATTTCTGGTCCTGTTTGCCTTGATGCACCTCCGGCGGCAAAGTTCATCCGGGTGACGAGCGCGCAAGACATGCTTGGGGCCGTGGAAAATGAAATTTCGGGTGTCGATGTTTTTATAAGTGTCGCGGCAGTAGCCGACTACCGCGCCAAAAGCACCAGCAAGCAGAAGACAAAGAAAACCAGCAATAACATCACGCTCGAACTGATACCCAATCCTGATATTCTTGAATATGCGGCAGGGCTGGCCGATCCGCCTTTCTGTGTCGGTTTTGCCGCAGAGACGGAAAATCTTGAGGAGAATGCCGAAATCAAACGGCGCAAGAAAAAACTGCCGCTTCTCGCCGCAAACCTGGTCCAGGAAGCAATTGGCTCTGAGGATTGTACATTGATTCTATTTGACGACGCAGGCAGGCATCATTTACCGCGAGCGCAGAAAATGGAGCAGGCACGGCGTTTGATTAAACATATTTCATTGCTGCAGGAAAAACAAAAAGCGTGAAAAAGATCCCGAGATTGCCATGCTAAAGATAGACATCAAGATTCTCGACGCACGTCTGAAGCACCAATTGCCGGCTTATGCTACTCCCGGCTCCGCTGGGCTTGATCTGCGGGCCTGCACGGAACATGTGATGACGATCGCACCAGGCGAGGCCCAGCTCATCCCCACCGGCATTGCTATTCATCTTGCGGATCCTGGACTTGCCGCCATGGTGCTTCCCCGTTCGGGGCTGGGCCACAAACACGGCATAGTGATGGGGAATCTGGTCGGGCTGATCGATTCGGATTACCAGGGACAAATATTCGTGTCATGCTGGAACCGTGGACAGGTACCTTTTCTATTGAATCCGCTGGAGCGGATCGCGCAACTGGTCGTGGTGCCGGTGGTACAGGTCGATTTCAATGTGGTAGATGACTTTACGCATAGCCACAGGGGAACAAGCGGCTTTGGCAGTACCGGTAAACATTAAACTCGGATGATCCATTAGGACGCGAGATGATGGCGAGGCAGGTTGCAAGACAGTTTTGCCGGTTGAGAGAAGTCCATAGCCTGGTCTATGGACGCTGCGCAGGTAGCGAAAATGGCCGCAAACTGACCGCCGGCACTCGCATAGGCTCGCAGAGTCGCCTAATGAATTATCCGGGTTAAACCTGACAGCAGTTGACTCTCCATTTTTCAGCTTGGCGCCATGCTCAACAAACAATTTTTGCTCCATTCAACTTTCACTTTCCTGGCGAGTTCGCTACGGGGAGGATTACGCAGTTTTTATGACAAACGGCCGCGTTGCGGCTCTTTGGAATGCAGCAGCCGCCCCGCGTCGTTGCGCCTCGCCCTGCACCCTGAAAACCGCAAACGCCACCCTATCCAATTGCCGGGTTCAGGTTGGCGTATTCTTGCGATTTTTTTTGTTTTTCTTCTATCGATGCCGGTCAACGCGGAAATGCCGGTACGCCAGCTCAAGATTTCCGGTCATACTCTTCGCGTCGAGATCGCGCACACTCAAATCACCCGTTCGCAGGGGTTGATGTCCCGACAATCGATGAATGGTAATGACGGGATGTTGTTTATATTCCCCGAGGCCGGGCGCCACAGCATGTGGATGATGAACACGGATATTCCGCTAAGCGTCGCTTTTCTGGATGAAAAAGGGGTGATACTCAACATTGAGGATATGACGCCCCGCACGGCAACGGCGCACGGTTCCGCGGGTGCCGCGAAATATGCCATCGAAACGAATCTTGGCTGGTTTTCGACGAGGAATATAAAGG
>JBDSOQ010000148.1:0-5984 GCA_039914755.1 Nitrosospira sp.
GCGGCAGAGATCGCCCATCGTTTGCGCGGCAAACATAAACCTATTTTCACTCCTCATGTGGATACAGGCGATTTTATTGTTGTCATCAATGTCGATAAGCTACGCGTCACCGGCAATAAAGCGGAAAACAAGATTTACTATCGTCACAGCGGTTACCCCGGCGGCATTTACGAAACAAGTTTCACGAAAATGCAAGCACGTTTCCCGGGGCGTCCTCTGGAAAAGGCGGTCAAGGGTATGCTGCCGAAAGGTCCGCTCGGGTACGCAATGCTAAAGAAACTTAAAATCTATGCGGGTGCTTCCCACCCGCACGCGGCGCAACAACCGCGACCACTCGAAGTCAGGGCCTGATACCATGAGCACAACCTATAGTTACGGTACCGGCCGCCGGAAAAGTGCGGTGGCGCGGGTATTCATCAAACCCGGAAAAGGGTTGATCACTGTCAACGACAAACCGGTCGACGAATTTTTTTCCCGTGAAACCGGGCGCATGGTCGTCCGTCAACCACTTGAGCTGACGGGAAATCTGACGAATTTCGACATCATGGTCAATATCCACGGGGGCGGCGAATCGGGCCAGGCAGGCGCGGTGCGGCATGGTATTACCCGCGCACTAATTGATTTCGACTCGACGCTTAAACCTGTATTGAGCAGTGCCGGACTTGTCACACGTGATGCACGTGAAGTAGAACGAAAGAAAGTGGGTTTTCGCAAGGCACGCCGGCGCAAGCAATTCTCGAAGAGATGAGCGTTGTACGATGCTATACGAAAAGCCGCCTGCTTCTGGCGGCTTTTTTATTTGTTGCTTATAATCAGTCGATGAAATTTACCTCCCTGCAAGACAAATAGCCGGACGAGCTTCAAAATCCAACGTTCAAGTTTATGGGAAAACTTCATCCGGCATGAAGCGTCGGTTGAGATCTGTGCGAATATCCAGCTTGAAAATGAGGTTGTGTCGGGAAATTTTTCGTCGACAGCAGAATTGCTGCGTTTAAGCGGGAGAGCCGGTTGGCGAGCGGATGCCCACAGGTGGGCTTCTGTTTCGAAACTTCTTCAATGAAGCCTGACTCGTCCTTTGAAACCTGGAGACACCATGCTTAAAATTGGTATCGTAGGCGGAACCGGTTACACTGGTGTGGAATTACTGCGCATTTTGTCGCAGCATCCTGAAGCAAGCATCCAGGCAATTACGTCACGTAAAGAAGCGGGTATTGGCGTAGCTGAACTATTTCCCAATCTGCGCGGACGGGTATCGCTCAAGTTCTGCGACCCTGCGGAGGCGGGATTGGAGAACTGCGATGTGGTCTTCTTTGCCACCCCCAACGGTATTGCCATGCAGCAAGCCCGATCTTTGCTCGCCGCGGGGGTGCGCGTGATAGACCTGGCTGCAGATTTTCGCATCAAGGATGTGGCGGTATGGGAAAAATGGTACGGTATGCCTCATGCCTGCCCCGACCTCGTGGCGGAAGCTGTCTATGGCCTGCCGGAAATCAATCGCGATAAAATCAGGAGTGCTCGGCTCATAGCGAATCCCGGCTGTTATCCGACTGCCGTGCAACTGGGCTTCCTGCCCTTGATCGAGGCCGGCATCGTCGATCTGGACCACCTCATCGCAGATGTGAAATCCGGCGTCTCCGGTGCGGGGCGCAATGCGGAAATCCATACGCTGTTTGCGGAAGCGGCCGATAACTTCAAGGCCTATGGCGTGGCCGGACACCGTCATTTACCCGAGATCAGGCAGGGCCTGTCGAACGTCGCGACACGTCCGGTCGGGCTGACATTCGTGCCGCACCTTACGCCAATGATTCGTGGCATTCACGCCACGCTTTATGCAAGACTGGCCACAGATATTGATTTGCAGGCTTTATATGAGCAACGGTATGCCGAAGAACCGTTTGTTGACGTGCTTCCGGCGGGCGCTCATCCCGAAACCCGCTCAGTGCGCGGCTCAAATCTCTGCCGTATCGCAGTCCATCGCCCGCAAGGCGGCAACACAGCAGTTATACTGTCGGTAACGGACAATCTTGTAAAGGGCGCGGCGGGGCAAGCAGTGCAAAACATGAATCTCATGTTCGGCTTGCCGGAAACCTTGGCGATCAATCATGCTCCATTACTGCCTTAAGTATTCATTGAATAAACCTCATGGGGAACGCAACGGCAATAACCGTATTAACCCGGCAATAACGGTATTAACCCAGTCTTTATTTCGACTGAGCGAAAATGCTTCATCCATCTTGTTCGAGTGCTTTGCGGCAATGTTTTTGGTCGCGCGGTGTCTCGGTAATTCGCCACCGCACGGCATAAGCTTGGGTTATGATCAAATCGTTTAAAAGAAAATTCGGCATATCCGCGTCTCGAGTGGCGGTCCGCCCGCATACTCCAGCGTATGTCCGATGGCTGGCCGTTGCCGCGCTTATCCTGTTGGCACTCGGTCTGTCTTGGGGAATGTATGATGCCGGGCGCAAGTTCGCAGGTTTCGACAAGAATGAGGTCACGTATGAGCTGGATCGGCTATCCCAGTTAAACACCGACCTTCAGCGAGATAACGAAGAATTGCGTGTGAGGTTAGCCGGACTTGATCGTCAGTTGCAGATGGACCTCGTGGCACGAGAAGATATCACCAAGCAGGTCAAGACGCTGGAACACGAGAATACCCGGCTGAAAGAAGACCTCGCGTTTTTCCAGAATCTTGGGTCAGCTCCCGGAAAAAACGAACAGAGAATTTCCATCGGCCGCTTGAAACTGGAACGAGGCAATTTTCCCGGAGAATATCATTACAGCTTGCTGCTGGTCCAAGGCAAGCAGCGCCCCGGCGATTTCCATGGTAGTCTGGAGTTCACCGTCAATTTCCAGCAAAATGGTAAAAAAATGGCGATGCCACTCGCAAACGGCACATCAAAGACAGAGGTTAGCTTCAAGTTTTACCAGAGAGTGGAAGATATCTTCCGCATGCCGCCCGATGCCATACTGGAAAGTATGCAGGTAAAAGTGTTTGAAAAAGGTGTGGCCCAGGCTAAGCTGGTACAAACCGTCAATTTGTCCTTGTGAAGGAGAGAAAATGTTTGGGAAAAAGACAGGCAAACCCCAGAACCAGATCGATTCGCTCATCGGTGCAAGCACCCGGATCGACGGCAATATAAGCTTCAGTGGCGGTTTGCGCGTAGATGGCCATATCAGGGGTAATATTACCGCGCTGGGCGACAAACCCAGCACTTTGGTGCTAAGCGACGAAGCAATCGTTGAAGGGGTCATCCAGGTATCTCACGCAGTTATCAACGGCACCGTGGTCGGCGCCGTACAAGTGAGCGAGTATGTGGAACTGCAACCCAAAGCCAGGGTCTCTGGAGATATACACTACAAAACCATGGAAATTCAGCTTGGCGCATCCGTTCGAGGAATGCTGCATCATCAGGATACGATGCAGCTCGACAATAAGGTGGTGACGTTAATACCGGCTTCTCACAGTGATTGACCTTTGTCTGGTAGCAGGGGATAATTTTTCTTGATTAATTTTATTTGCGAATCAATATGAACGCATCAGCAGACGCGAATTTGGCCGCAGAAATGCAAGTTCCCTTGATCTTTACCGATAGTGCGGCAAGCAAAGTCCGACAATTGATTGAAGAAGAAGGGAACAATGAACTCAAACTGAGAGTATTTGTGGCGGGTGGAGGATGCTCCGGGTTCAAGTATGGCTTCACGTTTGATGAACTGACGAGCGAAGACGACACCGTATTGGAAAAGAACGGCGTAAAACTTCTGGTAGACCCAATGAGCTTCCAGTACCTGGCGGGAGCGGAAATCGATTATCAGGAAAATGCCGAAGGTGCGCAGTTTGTCATCCGAAACCCAGGCGCTGCCAGCACTTGCGGCTGCGGGTCTTCATTTTCTGTTTAGTGCTACTCAGTTCTGCTTGTTCTATTTAAACAAGATCAAATAAAAACGGAAGCGCAGGCTTCCGTTTTTATTTGTAAATGATGATTGCATCACAGGTAAACCGGGGCCGGGTAAACCTAAGCCGGGTAAATCGCACCGAGCAGCCTGGCGCCCTTGGCGCCGGTTACCGCAGGCAGATTGCCGGGAATTCCCTGGATGACTTGCTTAGCCAGCCAGGCAAAAGCAAACGCTTCCAGCCAATCCGCATCGATGCCAAGGCTGTCTGTCAATTCCACTTTCCTGCCAGGCAGTGTTGTTCGCAGCGCGGCAACCAACATACTGTTACGCGCTCCCCCTCCGCACAAATAAATTTCTGCTGCATTTGGGAAATAATCGAGTACCGGCTTGGCAATTCCCAGAACCGTTAACTGCAGCAGGGTGGCCTGTACGTCCACCGGCGCCTCTTTTCCAGTTAAGCAACCCTCCAGCCAGGCGAGATTGAATGTTTCTCTTCCCGCGCTTTTGGGGGGTGGAAGAGAAAAAAATGGAAACGCCAGAAGTTTTTCGAGCAGGCCCTGTATTATTCTTCCGGACCCGGCCCATGAGCCATTTTCGTCATATATCTTGCCGGTATGTTGCAGGCACCATGCGTCCATCATCATATTGCCGGGTCCGCAGTCGAACCCGATGACCTCTCCCCTGGGTGGCAGGCTGGTGAGATTACTAATCCCGCCGATGTTGACAACGAGACGATGAATTTGAGGATGGGTGAACAAGATATGATGAAACGCCGGGACCAGGGGCGCACCCTGGCCTCCTGCGGCTATATCACGGCTTCGAAAGTCCGCCACCACAGTGATGCCGCTGAGTTCAGCCAGCAATGCGGCGTTGCACAACTGAATGGTATAACCTCTTCCGGATTCCGGGCAATGACGCACCGTCTGGCCGTGGCATCCGATCGCGGTAACCTTCTCTGGGCCTACGTCGCTTTCGCCAAGTAAACCGGCTACTGCCTCCGCATAGCGTCGCGCAAGCTCATTGCCAAGCATGGCGGCATTATGCAGTTCATCATGGCCAGGATAATGCAGAGCAAGCAATTGACTGCGAAGGGCTGCGTCGTATGGCAGATAAAAGGTGTGCAACAGTAACGGCGGAGCCGAACTCAAGTCGGCCAGTACCGCATCTATCCCATCCAGGCTGGTGCCTGACATGAGTCCAATATAGTAAGCGGCTTTCAAATTCTTCCGCCCGGACGCTTGGGAGTATCCAACCAAGGACTAGCTCAAGACTAGTCCAGGAATGCGAGGCTGGTGCCGCGCAGCGCATCCAGCCTGGCCATCGACGACTTTGTATATTCGTAAAACGCGGCTATTTGCCGGGGTGAGACGGGGTTAGCGGTCGGCATCGCCACCTTCAAAGGGTCACGCTGGACGCCCTTGAACCGGAATTCATAGTGTAGATGTGGCCCTGTAGCCATTCCGGTTGAGCCGACATGACCGATAATGTCGCCTTGGCGGACATGCTGCCCTTTTTTCAAACCCTTCGCGAAAGCCGACAAGTGGCCGTAAACGGTGGAATACGACCCCTGATGCTCCAGGAAGATGACATTACCGTACCCATCCTGCCAGCCCGCAACCGCCACGATCCCATCGGCAGCGGCCTTTACCCCCGTGCCCGTTGGCGCGGCATAGTCTATCCCTTTATGAGCACGCCATGTTTTCAGGATTGGATGGAAACGACCGTTGGAAAAACCGGAACTGATGCGGGAAAATTCCAACGGCGAACGCAAGAATGCTTTTCGCAAGCTCTTGCCGTCAGGCGTGTAATAACCGCCTTCCCCATTGTCCGCCTGGAAATACAATGCCCTGTAAGGCGTTCCCTGGTTAACGAACTCCACCGCCAGTACTCGACCCGCTCTAGCGGGTTCGCCATTGCCATAGAGTGAATCATATACCACCGTAAAACGGTCGCCTTTGCGTAAATCCCGATGGAAGTCAATCTCGGTGGCTAAAATATCGACAATCTGGGTAGCAATACTGTCAGGCACACCCGCGCTGTCGACGGCAGCAAACAGCGAGCTGTTTATTACGCCGGATTTCATCTGGATA
>JBDSOQ010000081.1:0-2401 GCA_039914755.1 Nitrosospira sp.
TAGCTTCCCGGCGAAACAGGCCGAACCAGGATCGGCTGCATTACCCCCTGGGCCTTGATGGATTCCGCCAGCTCCGCCAAGGATTCTTTATCCATGTGGGTGCGCGGCTGATACTTGCCCGGCTGTAACAGTGAAGTTTTCAGGCTCTGTAGCGATTCTTCCGCCTTGCGGCCATAGCTGTCACCTGCCAACAGCGCATCCAACCCCCTCCCCAACCCCTTCAATTTCATCTGTTTTTTCCCTTCCTGGTCTTTATCCCGTTACGCTTCAAGCTTCTGTTCGTGATCGTGTTGGCCCGGCGCGACGGATGAGTATCTGTTCAGCATTTCCCCCGCCAGCGCCAGATAGGCCTGGGTACCTTTGGATAATTTGTCGTGATACAACGCCGGTATACCGAAGCTCGGTGCTTCGGCCAGTCGCACGTTACGTGGTATTACAGTGCGGTAGACCTTGTCCCCGAAGTGCTGCTGCAGTTGGTCGGATACCTGTTGCGCCAGTATATTGCGGGGATCGAACATGGTGCGCAGCAATCCCTCAATCTCGAGCACCGGGTTGAGATTTGCCCGTACCTTTTTTACGGTATTGACAAGATCGCTTAACCCCTCCAGGGCGTAATACTCGCATTGCATCGGGATCATCACGGCACGCGCTGCGCATAAACCGTTTAGTGTAAGCAGGTTAAGTGCGGGCGGGCAATCGATGAGAATAAAATCATATTCTTTTTCCACCTCTTGCAGCGCCGCCTTCAGTCGTGTTTCCCGCTGGGGCAGATCCACCATTTCTATTTCAGCACCGGCCAGGTCACGGTTGGCGGGGACGAGGTCATACTTCCCACTGGTAGAGGTCACACGTACATCCGCAATACTTCGGCTACCCAGCAATACCTGATATACCGTATGTTGCAAGACACGTTTGTCCACACCACTTCCCATCGTGGCATTACCCTGAGGATCGAGATCGATCAATAAGACGCGACGTCCGGCGGCTTCGAGACTCGCCGCCAGATTAACACTCGTGGTGGTTTTTCCTACCCCGCCTTTTTGATTGGTTATTGCCAGAATTTTCGCCATCTTGTCCTCCCTGAACCGGGCATCTCCGGCTAACCCGGCCGTCAAATCGCAGGCCATCCGCTAAAACCACCGTGGTCGCCAAACCGTCACCCGCTATGGCTGCCTGATCCAGACAAGATGTCGTTCCGCCTCAAGGCCGGGGACTGTAACCGGTAATATTTTTTCGACCATGAACTGTGCTGGGAGCTGTGCCAGTTCTTCATGAGGATACACTCCTTTCATCGCCACAAGTCTGCCGCCAACGTTTCCTGGCGCACACAAATGCCCCGCCAGGCTGGCAAAATCAGCCAGATCGGAAAAAGCACGCGAAATGACGATATCAAACCCATCTGCCGACTGAAAATTTTCGACGCGCTCAGCCATTACCTCGACATTTTTCAAATTCAGTTCGATTCGCACCTGTTGCAGAAAAGCGGCTTTTTTGTGATTGATTTCGACCAGGGTCACATGCCACTCGGGCCGCGCCAATGCCAGTGGAATCCCGGGCAAGCCAGCGCCACTGCCGATGTCGGCAATACGCGGTCCGGTGACGTGCGGTAAAATCGCAAGGCTATCGAGCAAATGACGAACCAGCATTGCCTCCGGCTCACGCACCGCGGTCAGGTTATGCACCTGGTTCCACTTCCGGATCAGCGCAAGGTATTGCAGCATGCGCGTTTGGGTTTCGTGCGGAAGCGCCAGCCGCAGGACTTCGATTCCGCCAGCGAGTTGCGCCGCGAGACTCATGCGCTTTTCTTTTTTTTCTGGCCGGAAAATCCACGTTTCACGTGTACCAGCAATAATGAAATTGCCGCTGGTGTTATGCCGGAAATCCTGGCCGCCTGTCCTGCTGTTTCCGGCTTGAATTGATTCAGTTTTTGCTGTACCTCGCTGGAGAGGCCGCGCACGGTGGCGTAATCAAGATCGAGTGGCAGGCGAATGTCCTCATAGCCGGCATTACGCGCCACTTCATTCTTCTGACGTTCAATATAGCCGTGATATTTCGCTTGGATTTCAACTTGTTCCGCAACCACGGGGTCAGTAACACACTCCCCCGCACCGGGCAGCGTCATCAGGGCGGCATAGGATACGTCCGGACGGCGCAACAATTCGTATAGCGAATAATCATGTCCAATGGTCTTGCCCAGCACTCGCAACACGTCCGCTTCGGGCAGCGCATTCAAACTGGTATTGGGACTGAGCCATATCGCTTTTAACCTGCCTTGCTCTCGAACAATCGCTTCGCGCTTGGCTTCGAACGAAGCCCAGCGTGCGTCGTCGACCACCCCGAGCTCCCGGCCCATCCCGGTCAGACGCAAATCGGCGTTGTCTTCCCGAAGTTGCAAGCGATA
>JBDSOQ010000115.1:0-17645 GCA_039914755.1 Nitrosospira sp.
TTGGTCATGGTCTGCACCATTTGCTTACCCAGGTGGAAGACCTGGGCGTGTCGGGTATCCACGGGGTGGAGTGGGATGCGGTGGAACTACCCAGCCAGTTCATGGAAAATTTTTGCTGGGAATGGGAAGTCCTGCGTGACATGACCAGGCGCGTTGACCCGTTACCGTACAACGACAGCTTGCGGGAAACACGCCATGCTCCGCTCTCCGCATCGGATGGCGCCACCCATACCGTGTCGGCGGAGCGCGTGGGCAGCAATCAATCTATTCCGCGCGATTTATTCGAAAAAATGCTGGCGGCGAAGAATTTCCAGAGCGGCTTGCAAATGCTCCGCCAGATAGAATTCGCGCTATTCGATATGCACCTTCATGCCGATTTCAGCCCCGGTAGAGAAAAAACGGCACAGCAGCTACTGGATGAGATCCGTGAACAGGTTGCGGTAATTATTCCTCCTGAATTCAATCGATTTCCCAACAGCTTTTCACATATTTTTGGCGGAGGCTACGCTGCCGGCTACTACAGCTACAAGTGGGCGGAAGTGTTGTCTGCCGACGCTTATAGTCTTTTTGAAGAAAGTCCTGCCGGGGTTGTAGCCAATCCAGAAGCCGGCGCCCGCTTCCGGGATGAAATTCTCGCAGTGGGCGGAAGCCGCGCTGCGCTGGAATCATTTATCGCATTCCGGGGCCGTGAACCAAAAATAGATGCCCTGTTGCGCCACCATGGAATGGCGCCTGCGTGAGAAATATGCTGGACAGGCTCGGTTGCACGTAAGCATTCGGTAAACTTTCAGCTTCCAGGAAATTGGGTGCGGCAGGACAAATTTGAAGGAATTGGCGGAGGGTGACCGAGTATTTCCGGATATCGTTATCTACTGGATGCCTCCTGTCGTTTCGAGCGTCCCACCGGTTTTGCGATCCATTTCGATCAGCCGATTATTCTTGCAACAACGTCTCGCCAACGCTAGTATAGAACTTGGGCAAGTTCCTCATACTCCTCTGTCCATTGATAAGTCTTTAATAAGACTTGTAATCGCGGATGGAGGCCTGCATTGAATTCGATTTCGCAGCCCTTCGGCCAGCCGCCTGTCGGGCTTGAAGAATCGCAGCGAAAAAGTGACTGGGTGAGGCAGATTTTGCGGATTTTGAAGGCCAATGGTTATTCGCCGAAAAAGCGGCGGAATATGAACCGGCCAGACGCTTTTGCAGCCGATTTCCTTCAAGTCCGACAGGCTGCCAGATCAACCGGGCTGGCGGACAGCCCGTAAAAAAACAGCTTATGCGAATTCTTGGCATCGCTCGACAATAGGAGAAAAAAAGATGAAACATGCTACATGGGGGGTCATTACCGCTGCAGTACTGGGTATGGTATTTGTAGGTTGTGCGCAGGTGCCGTCATCGCCCCAGGTTCAAAAATACTCGGATAGTGAGTTGCCCGTGCCTGCGGACTACAAGAGCTGGCCGAAGTTTTTATCTGATGTGCAGCGCGCCGACGTCAAACAAGTGCGTGAAATCTATATCAACCCCACCGGACATAGCACCAAGATGGGCGATGAGTTTCCTAACGGAACCATTTCCGTGATGGAGATTTACAAGGTTAGAGAAGCGGCTGACGGTACCCCTCTAAAGGGCGCCGATGGTAAGTTTGTCAAGGGTGAGTTGTCGAAAATCGGCGTAATGGGCAAGGGCGCGGGTTGGGGCGAAAGCGTAACGCCTCCGGAACTCAGAAACGGCGATTGGGTATATTCCATGTACATGGCTGATGCAACAACGAAAGCGCCGGACGACACGGCAACTTGCCGCGCATGCCATCTGCCGCTGACAGATAAGGACTATATTTTTCGCTACGACGAATATTTTCAGAAACGGGTAAAATAACAAGCGCTGATTTTCTGGAATAACCCTCTGCTCGTAGATTACGGCCGAGGGTCTGGATGAGTCAGTGGCTCTAATACTATCAGCCTCAGGCGCAACGTGTTTGTGCCTGAGGCTGATTTGAAGCTACATCCGTATTGAATACCCGTTAGCTGAGCTTGCCGTGGCATTGCTTATACTTTTTCCCTGATCCGCAAGGGCATGGATCATTGCGCCCGATCTTCTCCCCCTGGCGCACGAACGGTTGATGCTTCTCCGGATGATCCTCAGCGTCGCGGTTTGGTTCGCCGCCTTCGAAAGATTCCGCTTCACCCAGTGCTTCTTCGAAAGCCGCGTGGTGATACTGCACGTTTATGGGCGAGCGTTGTGTTTCCGCCACAGCTTCCACCTGCTGCTCGCTTCTTATCTGCACGGTCATCAGCGTTTTGGTAACTTCCGCCTTGATACCCTCCAGCATGGAAGTGAACAGTTCAAAAGCCTCTCGCTTATACTCCTGTTTGGGGTTTTTCTGGGCATATCCTCGAAGATGGATACCCTGACGTAAATGATCCAGCGCCGAGAGATGCTCCCGCCAGTGGATATCGAGGCTTTGCAGCATGACGGCACGCTCGTACTGATGCATGACATTCGCGCCAACCTGATCGACCTTTCCTGAATAATATTCTTGCGCTGCTGCACCGATCCGCTGATGCATGTTTTCGTCATGCAGGTCGGGTTCCTTCTCCAGCCACTCCCGTAATGGCAATACCAATTGATACTCGGCGGCCAATGACTTCTCCAGCCCCGGAATATCCCATTCCTCCTCTACACTTTGCGCCGGGATATAAAGAGCGACAAGACTGCGCAACACGTCGTCGCGCATTGCGGTAATCGTTTCCGAAATGTCTTGCGACTCCAGAAGCTCACCCCGTTGCTCATAGATTACCTTGCGCTGATCGTTGGCGACATCGTCGTATTCCAGCAACTGCTTCCGTATGTCGAAATTACGGGCTTCCACCTTGCGTTGGGCGTTTTCAATCGCGCGAGTCACCCAGGGATGCTCAATGGCCTCGCCCTCCGGCATGTTGAGCCGCTGCATGATGCTTGCTACACGATCAGATGCAAAGATACGCAGAAGCGGATCTTCCAGCGAGAGATAAAAACGGCTGGAACCCGCGTCGCCCTGGCGGCCCGAACGACCCCGCAACTGATTGTCCACGCGGCGGGATTCATGCCGCTCTGTGCCGATAATATGTAATCCGCCTTTTTTCAGCACCTCATCGTGAAGAAGTTGCCATTGCTCCTGCAATTGCCCGATTCGCTCGAGCTTTTCCGGTTCGCTCATGCTCTCGTCGGCACGAACACGTTCGAGTTCAGGCTCCGGGTTGCCGCCCAATACAATATCGGTTCCGCGACCCGCCATATTCGTGGCGATCGTGATCATTTTGGGACGTCCGGCCTGGATGACGATCTCCGCTTCTCTTGCGTGCTGCTTGGCATTCAATACCTGGTGCGGCAACTTCTCGCGGGTCAATAACCCGGACAGTTCCTCATTGTTTTCAATGGAGGTCGTTCCGACGAGAACAGGCTGCCCCCGCTGATGGCAATCCCTGATATCCTCGATGATGGCGCGGTTCTTTTCTCCCATGGTGCGGAATACCTGATCCATCCGGTCATTACGGATCATCGGGCGGTGGGTTGGAATGATGACCGTTTCGAGTCCGTAAATTTGCTGAAACTCGAAAGCCTCGGTGTCGGCCGTGCCCGTCATGCCGGCCAGTCTCTGATACATGCGGAAATAGTTCTGGAAAGTGATCGAGGCGAGTGTCTGGTTTTCCTTCTGGATCGGAACACCTTCCTTTGCTTCCACCGCCTGATGCAATCCTTCCGACCAGCGCCTGCCAGACATGAGCCGCCCGGTGAACTCGTCGACGATGACCACCTCGCCATCCTGTATCACGTAGTGCTGGTCAAGATGGAATAACGCGTGTGCACGCAGGCCGGCGTACAGATGATGGACGAGATTGATGTTGGCCGGATCGTAGAGGCTGGTTCCCGGAGGTAGCAACCCAGCCTCGGCAAGCAGGTTTTCTGCACGCTCGAAACCTTCCTCGCTCAACAGCACCTGCTGGGCTTTTTCGTCTACGCTGAAGTCACCGGCACTTTTTTCGGTTTCCTGGCGGACCAGTTTCGGGATCAACGCGTTCATGCGCACATATACTTCGGTGTTGCCTTCGGCCTGGCCGGAGATAATCAACGGCGTGCGCGCCTCATCAATCAGGATGGAATCGACTTCGTCAACGATGGCATAATTAAGTATGCGCTGAACCCGCTCGATAGGGTGGTTCACCATGTTATCGCGCAGGTAATCGAAACCGAATTCGTTATTGGTGCCGTAGGTTATGTCTGCTGCATAGGCAGCCTGCTTTTCTCCGTGATCCATCTGTGAAAGGATTACGCCCACGCTGATACCGAGGAATTGATAAAGATGCCCCATCCACTCCGCATCCCGTTTGGCAAGATAGTCATTCACGGTAACGAGATGAACGCCCTTGCCAGCCAGTGCATTGAGATAAGCGGGTAAGGTCGCCATCAGCGTTTTACCTTCGCCTGTTCGCATCTCGGCAATCTTGCCGCTGTGCAGGACCATGCCTCCGATCAATTGAACGTCGAAATGGCGCATCCCGAGCACCCGTTTGCCGGTTTCGCGTACCACGGCGAATACCTCGGGCAGTAAAGCGTCGAGGGTTGTCCCGTCGGCAATGCGCTGCCTGAATTCCTCGGTCTTTGCACGCAGTTCGGCGTCGGTAAGCGCCGCAATCCTGGCTTCCAGCGCATTGATCGTCGTCACAGTCTGGAAATACTGCTTGATCAGCCTATCGTTACGGCTCCCGAAAACTTTCTTGAGCAGATTGTTCAGCATGAAATCCCAAAAATTCTGTTAAGCGATGCACAAAAAATAAGGGGTGAGGTTTTTGGCCTCACCCCCACCCGCAGAGTATTGACCCGGCTCAACCGGGCATCTTCAAGAATCGTGACGGGTTTTGCGGCGAGCCCCGGTGCCGGACTTCAAAATGCAGATGAGGACCGGTAGAACGGCCAGTGCTGCCCACTTCCGCGATCTTCTGTCCGCGCACCACGACTTGGCCCAGCCTGACCAAGCGCTTGGAAGCATGAGCATAACGGCTGACGAAATCATTGCCATGGTCAACGTCGATCATATTACCATATTCGGGGTGAAAATCGGAATACACTACAACGCCGCCCGCCGCAGCCACGATGGGCGTACCTGTTGCAGCCGAGAAATCAACTCCTTCATGAAAAATACGTCTTCCCGTAAAAGGATCTATACGTACTCCGAAACCTGAGGAGTACCATTTTGTGTTCACGGGCATCACGGACGGAAGCATTTTCTTCTTGAGCCTGTCTTGCATCAACAGTGAATCCAGTGCGCCAAGCTTGTCGCTACGGTCATCCAATGCGAGCGACAGCTCCTGGATCTTATTGTTGAACTCTGCAAATGACATATCCTCGGATGGCAGCGTCGATACGGTTCCTCCCTGACCGGGATTCTGATTAAACCGAAATTCCTGAGGCTTGATACCCGATAATTCTGCCAGACGCGCGCCTACGGAATCCAGCCGCAGCAGCTGTGCCTGCATCTGACCCATTCTGACGGCCATGGCATTGAGACTGTCGCGCAAATACGACTGGTTTTTTTTATGTTCCTCCTGCTGTACACTCGAAACCAGCGATCTCAGGGAAGGACTGTCGATCTTGTCGGCATACCGAAGAGAAAGATAATTCAACCCCATCGCAAACAATACAGAAGCTAAAACTCCTCCCCCTGCCAGAAGTACAAGATGCACGCCGGTCAAGGTCAAGGTTTTCGGTTTTTTCAAATTATTGGAAATTAGAATAATATGCATCTCATTCCCTAAATTATTCTTCAGCTATGACCGTCCACAAGATAAATTTCTACCTTGGAACCCTAAGGCTGACGCCCAAGCATCAGCGATTATTCAGCTACATGGACGAGTTGACCGCGATGCAGCAGGCATTCTCGAAAATCGTTCCGCACCAACTGGCTCAACACTGCGCGCTAGGCGGATTCTTTGAAGGAAACCTGACGATATGTGCAGGTAACGGTGCAATTGCGGCAAAACTCAGACAGACGTTGCCGTCGTTATTATTAAAATTTCAAGCGATGGGCTATGAGGTTACTGCAATTCGACTTGCTGTGCAAGCAGATTACCTCAATATTCGTAGGGGTGATTTATCCGGTAGAAAAATGCGGATAGGCCGGGCCGGCATGGAAAAGCTGAGTGAGTTGGCCTCGGGATTGCCGCCATCCCCTCTAAAAACCGCAGTCGAATCACTGTTGGAAAAACAGCGAATGGAAGGTGAGAAGAACGGCTATGACTCGGATATCATCTAAAATCACCCGCGGCGATGGTTGGCGACGCCGATGGATCCTGGATGGATTCGTGTAACACATACGCGTCAGGCGATAGCGTGCCTTGCGCGATAAATTCACGATCTGCGGATGAGTGGTGACAAGCTTGCCACGGAACGCGGAGGGCCGCTCAATCTTCCGCCTTGTCGGTCAAATTCCGCTGGCGATCACAGCTGCTATCGAGAACCGGCCTCAGCCTCCAAGAGGCGCCTCCTGGTGAACGAGTATTTTTTCATTCGCAAGCAATGCTTAGCAAGCGATGCTTAATCCGCTTGCTTCCTCAGAAACGCGGGAATATCAAGGACGTCCACTCCCGATTGTTTCATGGCCTCAATGGTCGCATCGCGCCGTCTATTCGTACGTAAAGCGGCCGGGGCATCCAGATCCTTCCAGTTCATACCGTCAGCCGACAGGGCATTGTCAGTCCCGGTGCGTGTGCGGATGACGCTTAGCGGTTTAGGTTGCATGCGGTTGACGACCCCGCCCAACCCTGTGGCGACCATGGTCACCCGGAGATTTTCCTCCATATTTTCGTCGATGACGGTGCCGACTATCACGGTGGCGTCTTCCGCGGTAAAGTCTTTGATCGTATTCATCACCTCGTGAACCTCGCGCATCTTCATTGCCGAACTAGCGGTAATGTTCACCAATATTCCTCGCGCACCGGAAAGATCCACATCTTCCAGCAGCGGACTGGCGACAGCCTGCTCCGCCGCCGCGCGCGCGCGATCCGCCCCTGAAGCAACCGCCGAACCCATCATCGCCATGCCCATTTCCGACATCACTGTTTTTACGTCGGCAAAATCGACATTGACAAGGCCCGGGCAATTGATAACTTCCGCGATGCCGGCAACGGCGCCATACAGTACGTTGTTGGCGGCCTTGAATGCATCGAGCATGCTCACGTCTTCGCCCAGGACCAGCATCAGCTTATCGTTGGGAATTACGATCAGCGAATCGACATATTGCGTCAATGCTTCCATTCCCGCCTGAGCCGCTTTAAGTCGCCTGCCCTCGAACGAAAAGGGCTTGGTAACCACTGCCACGGTAAGAATTCCCAGTTCCTTGGCCACTTGCGCCACTACCGGCGCAGCGCCGGTCCCGGTACCGCCGCCCATTCCGGCGGTAATGAACAGCATGTCCGCGCCTTCAATCAATTCGGCGATCCGGTCGCGGTCTTCCAACGCTGCGTTACGCCCGATTTCAGGATCTGCCCCGGCGCCCAGCCCCTTTGTGATCGCTGATCCCAATTGCAGCAGGGTACGCGCCTGGTTCCGCTTCAATGCTTGGGCATCGGTGTTGGCACAAATGAATTCGACGCCTTGCACGCCGTTCTGGATCATGTGATCCACCGCGTTACCCCCGCAACCGCCCACGCCGATGACCTTGATTACGGCTTCCTGTGTTTCTGTATCCGTGATTTCGAACATGATGCTCTCCTTTAGGAATTGTATTAACTGAACAGTATCTGTTATTTAACCCAGATAATTCATTAGGCGGCTCTGCGAGCCTACCCGAGTGCTGGCGGTCAGTTTGCGGCCATTTTCGCCGCTTGTTCGGCGTCCATAGACCAGGCTATGGACTTCTCTCAACCGGCAAAACTGCCTCGCAACCTGCCTCGCCATCATCTCGCGTCCTAATGAATTATCTGGGTTTAAGTCTTAAGTCTTTCCGCTTTTGAACGCCGCTGCCAGCCGCCCCTTCCGCTGTCGAAAAGGGACCTCCCTCATTTTTGGGCCTTCGGACAGGAGACCCTCAAAAATTGACTTGAAACCAACTTCTCATCCTTTCCAGAATTCGCTTGAAAGAGTTGCCCTGCAGCCGGGTGTGCTGGTGTCGTTGGAGCTGTTCCATGCCGGCCAGTATCAAACCAATGCCCGTAGAGCATCGCGGCGTAAGCACCACTTCCTCCAGACTGCCGTGATAGTGCGGAAGGCCCAGCCGTACAGGCATATGGAATATCTCTTCACCAAGCTCCACCATACCTTGAAGGGAGCTGCTGCCGCCGGTAATGACGATGCCGGATGACAGCAGTTCCTCGAAGCCACTGCGGCGCAGTTCGGCCTGCACCAGCGAATAGAGCTCTTCCACGCGGGGCTCGATGACTTCCGCCAGTGTTTGCCTGGAAAGCTGGCGCGTTCCACGGTCGCCTACGCCCGCCACTTCCACCATTTCGTGCGGGTCAGCCATACCGCGCAAGGCGCAACCGTAGCGGCACTTGATGTCTTCGGCATCCTTGGTGGGGGTGCGAAGCGCCATTGCGATATCATTCGTAATCTGGTCTCCGGCAATTGGAATCACCGCCGTATGGCGAATGGCGCCATGTGTGAATACCGCGATGTCGGTTGTACCCCCGCCGATATCCACCAGGCAGACGCCCAGATCCTTTTCGTCTTCCGATAGCACCGCCATGGCCGAGGCCAGCGGCTGCAGCACCAGGTCACGCACCTCGAGCCCGCAGCGCCGTACGCACTTCATGATATTCTGTGCCGCGGATACGGCGCCGGTCACGATATGCACTCTCACTTCCAGCCGTATACCGCTCATGCCGATGGGCTCGCGCACGTCCTCCTGGCCATCTATGATGAACTCCTGATTGAGTACATGGAGAACTTGCTGGTCATTGAGGATATTCACTGCCTTGGCGGTTTCCATCACACGTTCCACATCCAGTCGCGACACTTCCTTATCCTTGATGGCCACCATCCCATGCGAATTGAAACTTTTGATATGGCTACCGGCAATGCCGGTATAAACTTCCCGGATCCGGCAGTCGGCCATCAGTTCAGCTTCTTCCAATGCCCGCTGAATCGCGTTGACCGTGGTCTCGATGTTCACTACGACCCCTTTCTTCAGACCGCGTGAAGGATGGCTGCCCATGCCGATAACTTCATACCCGCCTTCGGGTTTCACCTCCGCGACAATAGCCACGATCTTCGAAGTGCCGATATCGAGCCCCACGATCAGATTTTTCGTTTCGTTGCTTCTATTCATCTATCTTACAAGCCCTGAATCTGCCGGTATTTCTATCACATCCATTTTGTTCACCATCGCGCCATGTGCTTAACGGACAGCAAAGCCGCTCGGATAACGCAGGTCGACGTAAGTCAATTGCTGATTCAACTGCGCAAGGCTGCGGTCATGCACTTGCACGTAACGCTCCAGCCGCATGCCCATCTGCTCGCGTCCGAGCTCGAGCAACGTTCCATTCTCCAGGCTGATCCGCCAGGCACGACGGTCGGAAAGGCTCATCAGTGCGATGTTCTGCTGCAGGGGTTGCAGCATTTTTTTAAACACTGCGTATTGTCTGGCCATTTCGCTTGCGCTTTCCTCCGGGCCTTCAAATTCAGGCAATGGTTCATCGGACGCAGCATTGAATATTTCCCCCTGAAAATTAACCAGCGCACCACCACTCCAGCGCGCCAGGGCCATATGTTCCTCCAGCGTTACTTCCAGGCCCTGCGGCCAGATGCGCCGCACGCTGGCCGTTCGCACCCACGGCAACTTGACGAAGGCTTTACGGGTCGCTTCCAGATCAACTGTAAAAAAATTTCCCGCGACAGCGCTGCGGACTACCCCATCGACCTGTTCTCGCGTCACGTGCGCCAGGCGGCTGCCGTTACCGCCAAGGCTCACTTCCTTCAACGGAAACAAAGGCGAATTGATCGTCAATTGGCCGATCAGGTAGACCACCATCAGCGCAGCCAGCGCAAACAGCCAATTCGCCAGCGAAGCGAGCGCCTGATGGTTATCCCACATGGGCCAGTTCCAGTATCCGCAGCACCAGATCGTCAAATGAAATACCGGCGGCTTTCGCTGCCATGGGTACAAGGCTGTGTGCGGTCATTCCGGGCGATGTGTTGTTTTCAAGAAAATATAGCTGGTGCGACGCATCCAGAATCGCGTCCACCCTTCCCCATCCCTCGCAACCCAGGATATTGTGCGCTTGCAATGCTTGCGCCTGAATCGCGCCCTCCTGAGTAGCGGATAAGCCGCTTGGGCAAAAATACCGGGTGGTGTCGGAGACATATTTGGCTTCATAATCGTATAAACCACTTTCCGCCTGGATGCGGACCAAAGGTAGCGTCATCTCTCCGAGGATCGCGATGGTAAGCTCCATGCCTTCGATAAATTGCTCGGCCAGCACGGTGGTGTCGTGCTCCGCCGCCAACTCCAGTGCTGCCGGCAGGTCCGCTGCCTTAACCACCTTGCTCAGGCCGAGGGTCGACCCTTCCCGCGACGGCTTGACGATCAGCGGCAACCCGAGCTCTCTGGAAACCAGGTCAAAATCTGTTTGCTCATTAAGCACGACATAGCGGGGCGTGCTGATTCCCGCAGCCTGCCAGAGCAATTTCGTGCGCCATTTATCCATCGCCAACGCGCTCGCCAGCACGCCGCTACCGGTATAAGGCAATCCCATCAGTTCCAACGCGCCTTGCACGGTACCGTCTTCACCATAGCGCCCATGCAGGGCAATATGGGCTCGATTGAACCCCTGTTGCAGAAGCGCCTCCATTGGCTGTTCGGAGGGATCGAACGGATGTGCGTCGACACCTTGACGCCGTAGTGCATCCAGCACAGCTTTGCCGCTCTGGAGCGAAATCTCGCGTTCAGTGGAACGGCCGCCCAGGAGAACGGCAACTTTCCCAAAATCATGGTTACTCACCATCTTGATCTTCCTTGACAGAATAATGAGTCGCAAAATCGGGAATCCCGCTGTGTTCGCTCACAGCCCCGATAATTCGTACTTCTTGCACTAGCTCGATGCCAGTCTGCTCTTTTACCGTTTTACGCACCCTGTCTATCACCGCTTCGATATCCGACGCTACGGCGGCACCGGTGTTTACGATAAAGTTTGCGTGTGTCGACGAAACCATCGCGCCCCCAATACGAAAACCTTTCAATCCGCATGACTCGATCAGCCGCGCGGCCCAGTCGCCCGGCGGATTGCGGAATACCGAACCGGCATTGGGCAGATTCAAGGGCTGGCTATTGATACGTCGCGTCAACAATTCCTTGATCTTTTGCCGTGACACTGCCTCTTTCTCTTCCGGCAACTGGAACCAACCGCCTGCGAACCACTCCTCAATCGGGAAATTCGCCGATGTGCGCTCACCCCGCCCCCTATTGCTCGTCCCAGGCGTCAAGGCAACATGCCGATAACCGATCTCGTAGTCTACAGGCAGGCGTGTTTGCAATTGCCCGGCACGGCCCAGCGTGTGAACCTTGTATACGATTTCCCAGGTCTCGGCGCCGTAGCACCCCGCGTTCATTGCCAGGGCCCCGCCGACGGTACCGGGTATACCCGCTAAAAACTCTGCACCAGCCAAACCGTGCAGGGCTGCAAACCGCGCCACTTTTGCGCAGGCTACGCCCGCGCCGGCATAAACCAGTGCATCACCCCTGTCCTGCCGCTCCAGCCGCAGGTCGTTAAGCCGGGCGTGCAGCACCACGACGGTTCCCCGCACGCCTCCATCACGCACCAGAAGATTGCTGCCGAGCCCTATCACATGCACTGGCTCATCCTGCGGCAAGCTGCGCAAGAACTGCGCGAGATCAGCTAGATCTGCCGGCAGATACACCCGTTCCGCCACGCCTCCAGTGCGCCATGAAGTATATTTTTTCATTGGCTGATTCACGCGCATCTCGCCACGAAGTGCACTTGAGCCGTGGTTCAAATTAATTTCCGACATATCCATTCGTGAAACCCGCGCATATTCATGTGCAACCAAAAGTGGCCTGATTTTTATCCTTCTCCTTCCACCGCCAGGTCGGCCTCCTGCCCAGCCGTCCATTGGTCCTTTGCAAGGTCAGGCGCCACCCTGCCCACCGACCCCGCGCCCATCACGAGTATCACGTCATTGTCCTGCACCACGCTATGTATGGCGGAAGGCAGCTCGTCCACGGTTTCGATAAAAATCGGCTCTACCTTGCCCAGAACTCTCAACGCGCGCGCGAGCGACTTGCTATCCGCCGCTATGAGGGCAGCTTCGCCCGCGGGATAAACTTCCGTCAACAGCAGCACATCGACGGTTGATAGCACTTTGACGAAATCCTCGAACAGATCGCGCGTGCGCGTATAGCGGTGCGGCTGAAACGCCAGCACCAGCCGGCGACCGGGAAACGCGCCGCGCGCAGCCGCGATGGTAGCCGCCATCTCGACCGGATGATGACCATAGTCATCGACGAGCGTAAAGCTTCCCGTCCCCGCGTTTCCGTTGCCGGTCAGTTTGATCTCGCCATAACGTTGAAAACGCCGGTCTACGCCCCTGAAGCCGGCCAATGCCGCGATTATGGCGGCGTCGGGCAAACCCACTTCATTGCATACCGCGATCGCTGCGAGCGCATTCTGCACGTTATGCAATCCTGGGAGGTTAAGCATGCATTTGAGCTTGCGCGTCTTGCCGTTTGTTCCTACCAGCGCGGTAAAATGCATCCGCCCTTCACTATGGCGAATATCGGCGGCACGAACTTGTGCGTCATCCGATAAACCGTAAGTTGTAATCGGCTTGGTAATGGCAGCCATGATTTCACGCACGCTTGCGTCATCCACGCACAATACCGCCATGCCGTAAAAAGGCAGGTGTTCGATAAATTCCACGAATGCCTGCTTGAGCTTGCTGAAATCATGACCGTAAGTCTCCATGTGATCGACATCTATATTTGTCACCACCGCCAGCACAGGCTGCAAATAAAGAAAGGATGCATCGGATTCGTCGGCCTCGACCACGATGAATTCACCACGGCCCAGCTTCGCGTGGGAACCTGCCGCTTCCAGCCTGCCGCCAATAACGAATGTCGGGTCCATTCCCGCTTCGGCGAAAATGCTGGCAATCAGGCTGGTGGTAGTGGTCTTGCCATGGGTGCCCGCAATCGCAATCCCCTGGCGTAATCTCAGCAATTCCGCCAGCATGATCGCTCGGGGAACCACCGGCACCTTACTTTCTCGCGCCGCGAGAACTTCCGGGTTGTCCGCCGTTATTGCTGTCGAAGTCACCACCGCATCAGCGGATGCCACATGGCTCCTCGCATGACCAATGTGAACGACGGCACCCAGTTTTCTCAGGCGTCGCGTGGTTGCACTGGCGGACAAATCCGAACCGCTGACCTGATATCCCAGATTAAGCAACACTTCAGCGATTCCGCTCATACCCGAGCCGCCGATGCCGACAAAATGGACATGTTTGACCTTATGCCTCATGACGGAAGAGCAGTAGTAGTGGTAGTTTTATTCATTTCCTGATGCTTTCATTTTTTTGTGCCTTTATCATTCCCATGCATGCTTCGGCCACTAATCTGGTCGCATCCGGATTCGCCAGTTCGCGGGCTTTCATAGCCATTTCCATGAGTTTTCCGCGGCTGAACCCCATCAATAATTCGGCCACGCCTTGCGGCGTCAATTCATGTTGCGGCAGCAATACCGCCGCATTTCTGTCACTCAGAAATTTCGCATTGCATGTCTGATGATCGTCCACGGCATAAGGAAATGGCACCAGAATGCTTGCAACACCCGCCGTGCTCAATTCAGCGATGGTAAGCGCCCCGGCACGGCAGATCACCAGGTCGCAATCGGCGTAGCGGACCGCCATGTCGTCAATGAATGTGACCAGCTCGCCTTCCACTTCCGCCTCGGCATAGTTTTTTTTCAGCGCGTCCAGATGCCTTGCGCCTGCCTGGTGCGTTACCAGCGGGCGCAGCTTTTCAGGAATCCGCTTCAACGCCTGCGGCACGACGCTATTCAGCGCTTGCGCACCCAGGCTGCCTCCAATTACCAATAACTTCATTGGCCCGTCGCGCATGGTGTATCTTTTTTCCGGCGCTTCCAGCCGGCCAATTTCCTTACGAACAGGATTACCGAAAAATGCCACCTTTTTGCTTTTTTTTATCGCATCCGGAAAACCCAGCAGCACTCTGTCAGCAAGTTTCGCCAATATTCTGTTGGTGAGGCCGGGAATGGAATTCTGTTCGTGTATCAGCAGTGGCTTGTCCAGCAATGAGGCCATCATGCCGCCGGGAAAGGCCGGATAGCCGCCCATACCCAGCACCACGTCCGGGCGCACCCGAAGTATCACTTTGGCGCTTTGCCAAAATGCAATCAACAGACGCAGCGGTAACATCAGCCAGGTTCGGACGCTCTTTCCGCGAAGGCCCGAAAAACGGATAATTTCCAGGTGATACCCTTGCCGCGGTGCCAGCGTGGTTTCCATTCCACCTTCGGTCCCCAGCCACACTACACGCCATCCCGCGGTCTGCATATGCTCCGCGACCGCCAACCCCGGAAACACATGCCCCCCCGTTCCGCCAGCCATAATGAGAATGGTATGGATCAAATCAGCTCCCGTTATCGGAAATCGCCCCATAAACCCACGTCGGCCTCATGCAGCAATTCTTCAGGTTTACGCTCCAGGTTTTCATCCGCTTTCATACTGTATAACCCTTCATCAACTGCCGATTTTCCCAATCCACCCGCAGCAGGACCGCCAGCGTAATACAACTGACGACAATACTGCTGCCGCCAAAACTCATCAGCGGCAGCGTTAATCCCTTGGTCGGCAGCACACCCATGTTCACACCCATGTTGATGAACGCCTGCACGCCCAGCCATACGCCAATACCTTGCGCCACCAGGGCCGGGAAGTGCCGATCTCTCATCGCTGCCTGGCGGCCGATAATGAAGGCGCGTATTACCAGCCACGCAAACAGCACCACTACCGTCATAACCCCGATAAAGCCAAGTTCCTCCGCGATCACCGCAAGCAAAAAATCGGTATGCGCTTCAGGCAGATAAAAAAGCTTCTCGACACTGCCACCCAAGCCGACACCCAGCCACTCACCCCGCCCGAACGCAATCAGGGCATGGCTCAACTGATATCCTTTTCCGTAGGGATCGTCCCATGGGTCCATGAATCCAAAGAAACGCTGCATGCGATAAGGCTCGATCCAGATGAGCGCCAACAGGGCAACTATCAGAAAACCAATCAGCCCGGTGAACAGCTTCAGGTTTATTCCCCCCAGGAACAATATCGCCATCATGATGGAGGTAATAACGACGAATGCGCCGAAATCAGGCTCGAGCAGCAGCAGCACACCTACAATGAGCATCACGATCAGCATGGGCAGAAAACCTTTACGAAAACTTCCGAGGTAAACCGCCTTGCGAACGGTATAGTTGGCGACATAAAACACCATGAACAGCTTCATGAACTCCGACGGTTGAAAATTCACGACCAGCAGCGATATCCACCGCCGGCTACCGTTGACTTCGTGGCCTATGCCGGGAATCAGCACCAGCAACAGCAACACTGCTCCGAGCAGAAACAGGTGGAACGAATATTTCTGCCACATCTGCATCGGCACCTGAAATGCGATTAAACCCGCCAGCAAACCCACCACCAGATAAACACCATGCCGAACAAGGAAATAACCCGGGTAACCGTCGGTGCCCCGCCCTGCCTCGGCGATCGAGATGGAGGCTGAATACACCATCACCAATCCCAGGCTCAGCAGCAATATGCCCGACCAGATCAAGGACTGATCAAAATGGGGCAACGCTTTCTGATTCCCGATATGGCTCCGATAGATCATCAGTGAGTGACGTGATTATTCATGACTGGAGTCCCCGCCTGCACTCGCCTCACCGCCGCAATGAACGCCTCGGCACGATGCACGTAATTCTTGAACATATCGAAGCTGGCACATGCGGGCGACATCAATACGGCATCGCCTCCCTGTGCCAGCAAAAAACTTTTTTGCACCGCCTCTTCCATTGTCGATGCATGATGCAATGACACGCCGCAATGACTTATAGCGCTCGCGATCTTGCCTGCATCCCGTCCGATCAGCACCACAGCCCGCGCGTGTTCCGCTATCGGCTTTGCCAAAGGCGCGAAATCCTGTCCTTTGCCAACACCGCCTGCTATCAAAACAACGCTTTGCGTCATGCCGGTCAGCGCTGCGGCCGTCGCGCCGACGTTGGTACCCTTCGAGTCATCGTAGAAAGTGATACCGCCATAGGTTCCAACTTTCTCCATTCGATGCGGCAAACCTCGAAATTCACGCAAGGCCTGCAGCAATGGCTCAAACGGCAGCGCAACGGCACGGCATAGCGCCAGCGCAGCCAGCGCATTCGCCGCATTGTGCAGGCCATAAACGCCAAGATCGCTGGTCTTCATCAAGCGCGTGGCGCCCTGCACCAGCCATGAATTACCGTCTTCGCGCAGCAGGCCGAAATCGCTGTGGCCGATGGGTAAATCCAGGCCGAAAGTGATCTGCTTTCGCCCTCCCAACGCCATTTCACGCACCATGGAATCGTCACGATTCAATATTTGCATCCCCGCATCGACGCCTTGGCGATTGGCAGCATCCAGAAATATTCTCGCCTTCGCCGCAGCGTATTCCCGCATGCCATCGTAGCGATCAAGATGGTCTTCACTTAAATTCAGAACGGTAGCCGCATCAGGACCGAGGTTCTGCATGGTTTCCAACTGAAAACTGGAAATCTCCAAAACCCAGGCTTGAGGCAGTCGCCCTGAATCTACCCGCTGCATCAGTGCATCCAGCACAGCAGGGCCGATGTTTCCCGCCACTTCGACATCCCACCCGGCTTTTTTTACCATTGCCCCAACCATGGCCGTTACCGTTGTCTTGCCATTGGAACCGGTAATGGCCACTATTGTTGGTCTTGAAGCACTTAGCGACCTGATCGCCAAGGCAAAAAGTTCCATGTCCCCCATCACCGGCACGCCATCCTTCGTTGCCTGCCGCACAAGCTTCTCTGCCAGACATACGCCGGGGCTGATAGCAATCAGGTCGATACCGGCAAACGCCTCGGCGGTAAAGGCCCCGATGAACATAAGGGCATGAGGCAGAGCCTGTTTTAAATCTTCCATACCAGGGGGAGCGGTACGACTGTCAGCCACGCGAACGTTTGCTCCCATGCGCGACAGCCACTTGGCCATGGAGAGCCCGGTCTCGCCCATCCCAAGCACCAGCACTGTTTTATTTCGCAAATTCATAAGCTTATGGGTCATCTCAATTTCAGCGTGGACAAACCGAACAACACCAGCATCATGGTGATAATCCAGAACCGAACCACTACCTGATTTTCTTTCCAGCCCTTCAATTCGTAGTGATGATGCAGCGGCGCCATACGAAAAATACGTTTCCCGACCAGCTTGAACGAGGCCACCTGCAACATCACCGACAAGGTTTCCACCACGAATACGCCGCCCATGATGACCAGCACGATCTCCTGGCGTACTATCACGGTCACGATCCCGAGTGCGGCGCCAAGCGCAAGCGCGCCGACATCCCCCATGAATACTTCCGCCGGGTAGGC
>JBDSOQ010000132.1:0-2375 GCA_039914755.1 Nitrosospira sp.
GATTTTGTTTTGTAGGGAGATTTTGTGAAAGAGTGGCGTAGTTATTCATACGCCCGACTGAACGAAATTTTCATACGAAACAAAAGACCAGCAAGGGCGCGCGTCAATTTATGAAACATCCGGGTTAAGATCAGCTGGATCATGATATGGCAATACCGATGATTACTCCAGGTCTCAAAGGCGGCCGTAATGGTATGCTGCTGTCTTTTCCTGCCGGCTTGCGCGCTCGCGTATTTCGTCTTCATACTCCGCAAATCCCATGAGTGCATGGGGTTTCGTTGCTGTTTGCATAGCCTTCAGCAACGCATGCGCCCCAAGCTGCGCGGATTCAATCGCCAATTCAATTCCCATCCCGCTGAGCGGATCTGGCGCATAAGCAGCATCACCGACAGCGATCCATCCTTCTCCCGACATCCTGTCGAATACCTGGACGCCAGCCATACGGCCGGATATTTGTAGATTTTCTGAAGCGTCCGATAGTAGAGGTGCGAGCAGCCGAGTGCCGCGAAGCTCGCGGACAAAAAATTCCTTCAGGGAGGCAGGACGTTTTTTAACCTCATCACGATCAGTACAAAAACCGGCGAAGTAACTGCCGTCCCTGGTCGGCAATGCATACCACCAGCCGTTGTCCGTGCCCTCGACATAAAACGTATTTCCGGGCGATTGGACTGACCCGCCATTCGGCGTTCGTAAAAATGTCATCAAGGCAATTCCCGATGGTTCGACTACGGGTGACCGGTCAACAAACTGTGCGGCCACGCGGCCAGTAGCAAGGACCAGAAAACCGGCGGATGCATGATTTTCGCCCTCATCCGCGACGGTTCCGTCCGAGCGCATCAGGAGATGCCACTGATCTCTGCTGCGCTCAATTCTCATAACTTTGGCATCGTCAATGATGGATACGCCCGCCGTGCAAGCCAGATGACGCAGCGCCCGGTCGAAAAACGGGCGCTCTACCGCGACACCGGCACCCCATGGGTTAAACATTGCGTTAAATGTGATGGGCTCGGGCGTACCCCATAATGATGTCGTCTCATGGACCTCTACCCCGAGCGATGCCTTCTGGAAAAAATCGGGGCTGTAGCGTTCAATAAGGTGACGCGCGTGGCCAGACACGAGCTCGACGCCAGCAGCGGCATAACCGCCCCAATGTACGAGACTTACGCGAGCGCCGCCGCGCGCGAGCATAAGCGCGCATATCGCACCGGCCGGTCCGCCGCCGACGACAACGATATCCATACTTTGGCTACGCCCGGGCATGCGCTGCAACGCTGGCTGCCGCACTTGAAAACCCAGGTTCAACGCTCAACCTGTTATCCACGAAAGGAGCTGTAGCTGTATTGAAAATCATCATTAGATACATACTGGAAAAGCCGATTTAACGTCTGTATCGAGAACAAGGATTTGCTCTGACGCATCAATTGCGCAAGCGTATACTCATTCTGTACTAACGTGATTTTATATGGAAGAATTCATTAGAGGAGAGGGCTTCAGGAGACAGGATATGTTTCCCCTTCGGGGAGATTGTACTGGGCCGCAACAGAATACCGCGTCAAATTTTAACCTGCCATTATGAAAGAGGATATCGACCATGAGTCCGGATAAGAGAACGCAAAATCATCGCTTCATGTTGAGCCGCCGCATGATATTGAAAGCATCGGCCGCAATATTCGCCACAGGCATATTGCCATCGGCCACTGCGGTTTTTGCGCAGCCGGCTCTGAACCGGACACAAGATCAAATCCTGGGTCCCTTTTATCCCATCATGAGCAAGCCCGATCGCAGCGGAGACCTGACTCGAGTACCCGGCGGGTCGGGTCGTGCAAAGGGGCAGCCTCTTATTGTTACCGGACACGTGCGGAATCCTGCAGGCAAGCCAGTGGCGGGTGCGGAGATCGAAATATGGCAGGCCAATGCTTTCGGCCGCTATGCGCATCCCGACGATACGAACCCGGCGCCGCTCGATCCGAACTTCCAGGGTTTCGGAGCGGTGACCACCGGTGCTGATGGCCTCTATCAGTTCAAGACAATCAAACCGATACATTATCCCGCGGGAATCACCGGAATCAGGCCGGCGCATATTCATTTCGACGTTAAAGGCCGCCACGACGTCCTCGTAACGCAGATGTACTTCGAAGGCGATCCATACAACGACAAGGATCCATACCTCCAGAGTACTCCCGACCCCGAAGCACTGATCGTAAAGCTGCACTCACCGACAACAGAGGAACCTGAGTTCATGGTCGCGGTATTCGATATTGTATTCAGAGGCTAGCTGCGCTGGCAGGGCCACCTGAACCTCGGCCGGTTGTATGGCGAAGGATCACTCGCAAGTCTTACGTATGCATGACCTTGAGAATTTCAATGATTATTGC
>JBDSOQ010000025.1:0-8496 GCA_039914755.1 Nitrosospira sp.
TCCCATTCCCAGCAAAAATTTTCCATGAACTGGCTGGGTAGTTCCACCGCATCCCACTCCACCCCGTGGATACCCGACACGCCCAGGTCTTCCACCTGGGTAAGCAAATGGTGCAGACCATGACCAAATTCATGAAATAGCGTGATCACCTCGTCATGGGTGAACACGGCGGGACGTGCTTGGCCGTCAAGATGAACAGGTGCGGAGAAGTTACAGTTAAGGTACGCAACCGGTACCTGAATGCTTTCTTCTCCCTCTACTTCACCGCCGCCGATACGGCGGCGGCTTATGGCGTCATCCATCCATCCGCCGCCTCGTTTGCCTGGACGCGCGTAGAGGTCAAGATAAAACCGGCCGATCAGATTTCCCTGCGTACCCATGATATTGAAAAGCTTTACATCGGCGTGCCAGAGCTGAATGTCGGCAGCCTCTACCCGGGCAATGGTAATGCCATAGAGATTCTCTACCACCCTGAACATGCCTGGCAGCACGCTGGTTTCAGGAAAATACTGCTTCACCTCTTGCTCGGAGAATGCATAGCGGTCGAGGCGCAGCTTTTCGCTTATATAAGCCAGATCCCATGATTCGACATTTTCCAATCCCATTTTTTCAGCGGCAAATTGACGTAATTCCTTGAGATCGCGTTCCGCATAAGGTCTTGCCTTGGCGGCGAGCTCACCCAAAAAATCCAGCACCTGTTTTGGGGTCGAGGCCATTTTGGTCGCAAGCGAGACTTCAGCGTAGCAATCAAATCCCAGCAGTTGCGCCTCTTCCTTGCGCAGTTCAAGCATTTTCGCGATAAGCGGCGTGTTGTCCAGATCGGCAGCGCTTTCGGTCTGCGGAACCGGTGACCTGATCTCGCTGGCGCGAGTAGAGTATGCGCGATACATTGTTTCGCGTAGTGCCCGGTTGTCGGCATACTGCATGATGGGCATGTACGATGGAGCGTGCAGCGTAAATTTCCAACCTGGGGCATTATCCTTTTCCGCGATTTCCCGCGCCGCTTGCACTGCATCGCCGGGAATACCGGAAAGCTCATCCGCGTTCTGTATATGCAATACAAAATTATTAGTGGAATCCAGCAGGTTATCGTTGAATCTGGAACCCAGCGCCGACAGCTCTTCCTGAATCTGGAGAAATCGCTTTTTATTCTCGGGCGGTAGCTCTGCCCCACCCAGGCGGAAATCCCGCAAGTCATTTTCAATTATCTTCTTTCGAGCTTGACTCAGGCTCTCGAACCCCTGGCTGTTGCGGAGTTGTTTGAATTTTTCGAAAAGTGCAGGGTCTTGTGCCAACTCAGCGTAGTACTGCGTGACCAAAGGCAGGTTGGCGTTGTATGTCTCACGCAACGCCGGGGTATTCGCCACCGCATTCAAGTGTGACACCTGCCCCCACGCTCGAGACAGGCGTTCATTGGCGTCCGTTATCGGTTGCACGAAATTCTGCCAGGTCGGCATGGCATTATCATCACGTATCCGGTCGATAGTGTTGCGGCCATCGGCCAGTAATTGTTTCAACGCCGGTGTGATGTGTTCGATTCGAATATCCGCAAAGCGCGGCAGTCCGGAAAAATCAAGCAGAGGATTCATCATATTGTCGAGAGTAGTCAGTCCAGTTGCAGGGGTACGAAAATGACAACGCATGGCTGTGGCGCAACTTCAGAACCTCAACCTTCGTGCACGATGTTACCGTTGATCAGGGTATATTTTACTCTGCCCGGCAGTTCCATACCGAGAAACGGCGTGTTCTTGCCCTGGCTTTTCAGGGCGGCTGCTTCTACCTTCCAGTATTGCTCAGGGTCGAAAATGCACAAATCGGCGGTAGCGCCAGGAGACAGGCAACCGGCTTCCACACCCAGTATACGAGCGGGTTCCGAGGTGATTTTCGCCAACACCCGGGCCAGTGGAACCCTTTTTTCAGCCCCCCACTTCAAGGCCAGCGGCAACAGCAGTTCCATGCCTGTGGCGCCGGCCTAGGCCTCGGCGAAAGGCAACAATTTGTGATCTTCATCCACTGGCGCGTGATCCGAACATATCGCATCTATCGTGCCGTCGAGAAGGCCGGCCCGTAGCGCGTCACGATCTCCCAACGCCCGTAGCGGTGGAATGAGATGGCAATTGGAATTGAAGAAGCCGATATCCATTTCGGAAAGATGTATATGGTTGGCCGATACATCGCAGGTAATGGGCAGGCCTTGCTGCCGGGCCGCACGAATCATGGCGACTCCTTCCGCGCTGGAGATACGGCACAGATGAACCCTGGCGCCCGTTTCCCTCGTCATTAAAATAATATTCGCCAACGCTACGGTTTCCGCGCAAACAGGAACCGGAGGCAAGCCCAATCGCGTCGCCACTTCACCGTCATGCGCCACGCCACCGTCGGCAAGATTCATATCCTGGGGGCGGAGCCAAACCACGAAGCCGAAAGTGGAAGCATATTGCATTGCTTGCATCATCACACGTATGTTCGGAAGCGGCATATTCGACTGGCCAAAAGCGATGCATCCGGCATCACGTAATTCAGCCATTTCAGTCAGCCGTTCACCTTTCAAACCCTGAGTAAGCGCCCCAACAGGATAAACATGGGCCTGATTGAGGCTCCTGGCGCGATGCTTCAGCATTTCCACCAACCCCGGTTCATCCAGTACGGGATCCGTATCGGGAGGGCATGCCAGGCTGGTGATACCGCCGGCCACCGCCGCAGCCATCTCGGATTCGAGGGTGGCTTTGTATTCGAAACCCGGCTCGCGCAACCGCGCCGATAAATCCACCAGACCCGGGCACACTATCATATTCCTTGCATCTATTTCCCGATTGGCATGAAAACCAGGCGGGCTTTCACCCAGGCCGACGATTTTGCCTGCCGCAATGAATACATCCAAGATAGCGTCGGTCCCGCTCTTCGGGTCTATGAAACGGCCGCTCCTGATGATCTTTTTCATCGTTTTCAATTGCCTGCCAAAATCGACATTACCGCCATCCGTACTGCAATGCCGAATGTCACTTGCGGCAGAATTACCGATTGCTTGCCGTCGGCAACCGCGGAATCGATTTCAACGCCCCGATTCATCGGGCCGGGGTGTAAAACAATAGCGTCGTGCTTGGCCAGTGCCAGCCTCTCCTGCGTGAGTCCATAATACTTGAAGTATTCCTCGGTGCTGGGGAGACGCGCGCTTAACATGCGTTCGCTTTGCAGCCGCAGCATCATCAGCACATCCACATCTTTTAGCCCGTGCGCCATCTCGTGATAAACATGTACACCGAGACGTTCAACCTTCGAAGGGAGCAGGGTTTTTGGTGCAATGACTCGCACTTCCGGCACACCGAGTGTCGTAAGTGCATGAATTTGGGAGCGCGCCACGCGCGAGTGCAAAATATCGCCGACTATCGCTACTCGAAGATTACGAAAGTCGGGTTTGTAATGGCGAATGGTGAATGCGTCGAGCAACCCCTGTGTAGGATGCGCATGACGGCCATCCCCGGCATTGATGACATGAATCTCGGGTCGGACATGGTGGGCTATCAGGTGCGCGGCTCCGCTTTGCGAGTGCCGCACCACGAACATGTCGGCATGCATCGCGGAGAGATTATTCACCGTATCCAGCAGCGTTTCACCTTTGGATTGCGAGGAAGCGGCAATGTTGAGATTGACCACGTCCGCAGACAAGCGTTTTGCCGCGATTTCAAAGGTTGTGCGAGTGCGTGTACTGGGTTCGAAGAATAAATTGAATATGGATTTACCGCGCAGCAAGGGTACCTTCTTGACATCGCGCTCCGTAACCCCGACAAAAGACTCAGCGGTATCGAGGATATTCAGCAGAATAGCGGCGGACAATCCCTCAGTGGTAAGCAGGTGTTGCAATTCGCCGTTCTTGTTCAGTTGCGGATTATTCACGGATTATTCATTATCCCGGCGTTTGTCATACAGGCTCAGGCTCAATGTTCCGTTGTCGGCTTTTTCGAGCGCGAGCATTTTATCCGAGGGCAAGTCAAGCACTGCTCCAATATATTGGGCGGCGATGGGGAGTTCTCTGCCGCCCCGGTCTACCAATGCCGCGAGGCGGACACTTGCCGGTCTGCCATAATCGAATAATTCATTGATAGCGGCACGTATGGTGCGCCCGGTATAAAGCACGTCATCTATTAAAATTATGTGGCTGCCTTCCACCTCGAATGGGATGTCCGAGGGCTTGACCTGAGGATGCAGGCCAATCTGACCAAAGTCGTCCCGATAGAAGGAAACATCCAGCGCACCCAAGGGAAGCGAAAGCTTCAAATCCCGGTGCAGCCGTTGCGACAGCCATACCCCCCCGGTGTGGATTCCGACGAGCGCGGTGCTCGCCTCAACATCAGGCCGTATCCTTCCGGTTAGCTCGGCCAGCAATTGTTCCGCATCAGGTAGTTGCATTTCGTCCATCAAAATAGGTTTGCAATATCAATTGAGCCGCTACCTGATCCAATAGCGGTTTTTGCTTCTTTTTATTAACGCCGGCTTCCTGCAGTGCTGCCCCGGCTTCAATTGAGGTATAGCGCTCATCCACCAGTACTGTCCTGATGCCAAAACGGCCTTCAAGACGCCGCGCGAAGCGCCGGCTCCGCCGGGTCAATTCATGTTCTTTACCATCTGCATGAGTAGGTAAACCCACTGCCAACAGCGCTGGATGCCACTCATCAATTAGCTGAGCGATGCTTTCGAAGCATTCCGCTGCATTCTTGTTGCTCACTGTGGCAAGCGGATGCGCTAAAGCCAGCTCCAGATTCCCCACCGCCACGCCGATGCGCCTCTCGCCAAAATCGAAAGCCAAAACCGTCCCGACAAGGTGGATTTCAATATTCATGACCGGGAGTCACTGGACAAGCCAACATGCCATTGTGGCGGGGTGGCGATGAATGGAGTGCGGTTATTAAGAATGACCCACTTCATCCGACAGGCTTGACAGATCGACACCAAGCAGGCGCATCGCTGCCGTCAAACGATCCTCAGCCGGCAATTCGAAAATGATATTGGGTGACGCGGGCACGGTAAGCCATGTATTCTGCGATAATTCATGCTCTATCTGGCCCGGAGCCCATCCCGAATAACCCAATGCAACGAGTAATTCTTTCGGGCTTTCTCCGCTTGCTATCGCTCGTAAAATATCGAGCGAAGTAGTCAGTCCGACCTTGTCATGTACTACCATGGTGGATTGCCAGTCACCGACAGGCTGATGCAGTACGAAGCCGCGATCCAGCTGTATCGGTCCGCCAAACATGATTGGCAACGCTGTTACCGCCTGGTCATCGGAAGAAATATCCAATTGATCCAGCAAGTCCTTGAGAGTAAGGTCGATGGGCCGGTTAACCACCAGACCCAAGGCACCCTGATCACTATGTTCGCAGATATACGTTAGCGTCTTGGAAAAGAAGGGGTCTGCCAGGGCGGGCATGGCGATCAAAAAATGATGGGTCAAGTTGACGCTTTGCATGGATAGGCTGATTACATCCCGCTATGAGATATCTCTGGAGTCTGAATTTGCCGGCACCTGATCCATGGACTGTCGGCTTTCCCGTTTAGTTGCAGCCAGGGTCATTTTTCACGAGTATTCGGGTAACAATATAATTTATCATCTGCCGGTATTTCGCGCCTGTGCCTGCAAAACGGCTTTGCCATCATTGTAGAACGAATCCGTTTTCAGTAGTACGTTTTGAAGCAATCGAAGCTGCTCCGGCTCAGCGAACCCGCCCCGTCAGTAGTGCCAGCTGCTCTCCCGGCAATTGTCGTTCAATTTGCGAGCGCAAGCCCGGAGATTTCGGTTTGGCGGATGATATGAATAAAGGGAATTTTGAATGATATGAGGAGTAAAACCCGGAATTTTTTTTACGACATATGCCATTGAACTGGAGAGCAGCGATCCGTTCCGGCATTGTCGCGGGAGTGGTTGCCACGGGAGCCCAGCTTTTCCTGTGGCTGGTGTTCACGGACGCGTTGCCGCACATCTTTTATAGAGATGCGCGTTTTACCGCGGCTATCCTCATGGGGCAAGGCGTTCTACCGCCACCGGCCACGTTCGACTGGAAAGTGATGATAATCGCGACCGTTATTCACTTTGTGATTTCCATTGTGTACAGCCTGATCCTGGCCCGCTTGCTTTCCCGTATCGGAACGATGTTTTCCCTGCTCGCGGGTTCCATCTACGGGTTGCTGATATATACAGTAAACATGTATGGCGTAACGGCCATTTTTCCCTGGTTTTCAGAAGTGCGCGACTGGATCACAGTGGTGACGCACGTCGTGTTTGGAATTTCTCTGGCTGGCACGTACAAAGTCCTGTCGAGAGCTCACTCCCCGTAACGCAAGAGTTTGGAAACAAGTGTGTGAAAAGTTTTTTTCGGGTTTGGTACTTGACCGTCCCTATCCGCCGCGGCACATCTCTCGTCCGTTACCTCGGTCCGGCAAAACTGGTAGTAGTTATCCCAATCCCTGTTATAGGCCGGTATGTCCTCCTGGCGGATATTGGGCTTAAAGTCATCAATGATTTCCTGCATTACCGGCAATCTGGCGCAAAGATAAGTATCTATGCTTCTAGGCCAGTTGACAGGCTCCGGATACAGGCCGGAAAGCGTATGCAGAATAGCTGAACGAAAATCCTCAGCGGCCTCGTTCCGGCGTTTGCGGTAATATAATTCATAAATCCCCGCGACAACGGTCGCGGCGGCGAGCAGAACCAGGGGCCACATGGGTACTTGATTGAAGTATGCCGCTATCTGGTCATACGGTGCGATATAGTCGTTACCTTCATTCATATATTTTCCGGTTATCTTGCCCCGCTACGAAAATGTTCGAGTGGGCATAGCGGTTTGCCCATTTGCTTCCTATTCTCTTCCAATTCAAGCGTACCTTGATATTAGCCCTGCATCACCCCACCGATACCTGGTCATCGAGTATCGGTCATGCGCAAGGTTAACATTTACCGCGGCGCTATTTGCAGGATGGGGGACGATGTTGAGGTAGTACATTCCCTGCGGTAAGACCGGGCACGCCGGCAGCGGGGTGAGTGTTGTCGTTGCAAATCCATTTTACGCCATCTGTTGTCGCCAGAACCAGCGTTCTGCCAGTGCCGTCCTTCAAGAGCTCCGGGCTTACCCCATTATTCTTGAATGTTGCTGTTACCTGAAAGCCGGAAGCCAGGGTCGCAGGTGTCAGGCTTGCGACATACTTTCCGGTCTGTGTTTTCACAAGCGTATCAAACTCCGCTTTTGTGGGCCATCCGCCGTTATCTGAATGAAACGCGGAGACAGGCGTTTTTACACTATCCAGAAGATCGACCGCTTCGGCAACTTGAGTCCGAGCCTGGGAATCCTGATAAAGCAGATATGCGGGTGGAATCGCAACGGTTACTAGAATACCGGTAATCGCGAACACCATCATCAATTCGATCAAGGTCAAGCCCTTCTTATCCAGCGCCATCCTGATAAAGCTCCTTTGGTTAGAACTCATGCCATATCCAGTACTTTTCACCCCAGTTGTCATTTAATAAGTAGCACTGGTATTGTTGATAGCTGAATAATCTTGCTGGCTACCGAACCCAGCAAGATCCCCTTGACCGCCCCCAGCCCTCGCGGCCCGATGATTATTTGATTGCAGTTCAATTCCTTTGCATAACGCAGGATCATGTCCGACGGAGTGCCTACCGTGATATGAAGCTGGTAGCCGATGGCCGCCCGATCCAGCAATTCACGTGCTGCCCGAAGCTCTTTCATCCCTTCTTCCTGCTGATACAGCTCGATACTCTCTTTGTCTATAAACAGAGGTACATTCCCGCGTTGCGGGAATTGCACGTTCAGCAAATGGACTTCCGGTTTTTCCTTATACCAATCGATAAGGGTGATGAATCCCGCAATCGCTCTATCGGAAGCGTCCGAGCCATCCACCGGCAACAAGAATTTCAGCATATGTTCTCTCCACCAAAACGGCAACTATAACGGCTTGTTCACATCATCCACCAGATCCGCACCGTCCGTACTTTTTGCCTGCGCCCGCGCAGCAAGCCATTTGCCGGTTACCACAACCAGCAGCGCGCCACAGGCGGGGGCAAGCCAGTGCAGATAAGCCGCGTTCGTATTGACCCATTCCTTGCTGACCGCGTCGGTAATGCTCATATCTCCCGCGATCCAGCCCAGCAGGCCCGCACCAATGGCGATGGTGACAGGGAAGCGGTCCATCAGTTTCATCACCAGCTTGCTGCCCGTAACAATGATGGGCACGCTCACCAGCAGCCCGAAAACGACCAGCTCGATACTGCCCCTGGCGGCGCCTGCAATCGCAATGACGTTATCGAGGCTCATCACCGCGTCGGCGATAATGATAGTCCTGATCGCCACCAATAGCGTTGTGCTGGCATCAACTTTATGCCCATTACAATGTGGTTCGGGCTGAAGCAGCTTGGTGCCGATCCATAATAGCAACAGCGCGGCTACAATCTTCAGGAACGGAACCGCCAGCAAATTGAGGGCGAAG
>JBDSOQ010000074.1:0-10076 GCA_039914755.1 Nitrosospira sp.
AGCAGGGCCATCAATATATAAAGCCACCAGACACCGGGTACTCTGCTGATAGTACCCTGCTCGACCCATGTCTGGGCTAATCCGCTCAGGATATAATAGATCGCAAAAACGGCGGCCGCACCATAAAAAGACCTTTCACTTTTTCCCTGACGAGGGGAAGTACGGCTGAATGGCACGGCGATAAGGGCCAGGAGAATCGTAGCAATAGGACGTGAAATCCGCCATTGGAATTCGGCGACATCACGCGGCTGATCTGATTTCATCAACGTGGCCGTGGCTGTCGCCTTTCGTCTGTAATTCAGTATATTTCCGCTATCGGTAAAATAGACCAATCTCTCGAAGTGGACGACAGTATCCTTCGTTCCTGAATGCGTGAGCCGGTAAATGGAACCATCCAGCAAATGGATTTGGGGTCGTTGGCCCGCTATGGGTTCCTGCTGATAGGCCTCCCTGGCCACTATAATCTCGCTGATTCCATCTTTATTCATGTAGTGGAATACATCTTTCATTTGCTTACCGGCGCCATCCTTGGTTTGAATGTAAACCACTCTGCCATTGCCCTTGCCTTTGCCCTCGCTCCCAAAAAAACGCCCGGCCTGGAATCGATCTATGTTCAACTCCGCCTCTGCCTGTGCGCTCATCATGTAACTTTCTTCATATGCCCATGGGCGCACGAATACGGAAAGAAGCCCGCTGGCAATTCCCACAGGAATGGCAACGATGAGAACAGCAAAGATTATGCGATTTTCGCTGACACCGGCTGAACGTAAGACACTGATTTCCTGATCTCTATATAAACGCCCAAGCCCCATGACTACCGCGACATACAAGGAAATCGGCATCAGCACTTCCAATGCGATCACCGTCTTAAGCAGCACAACCTTCAGCATGGCGCCGACACCGAGCGACTCCGACATTGCCCCGGCCAGAAAATTGGCGCTGCTGAAACTCGAAAACAATGTCGACAGGATTACGGCTATCACCGTAAACGGCATCAACAATTCCCGCGTGATGTATCGATCGATTATCTTCACGGATTTCTTTGCCGCTATGTAATGGGACAGCCTTTAAGGCTAGGGGATAAGGTCATGCGAACCTGCCTGCTCTTGAGCAAGCGGTGCCGCTCTCGCCAGAACGGATTCCACAAGCAGCATATCTTCAACCTTATCGACATCAACGCCAGCCTGCGGGTATGGCAAAAACACCGGTCGCACTTTGATGCCGGTTTTGGCTAAAACCGCTTTCAATCCCTTATCAACTGTCAATATCCCCAGCAAATAGGAAAGGACCGTCATGAACCCAAAAGTGCGGGAAATCAGTAACCACGGGCGTTTGCGCAGATCTTCCGCACGCTGCCAGAACGAAACCAGACCCCTTCCCCGATGATTGAGAAACGCATAAAGGTTGCAGCCACAGACCCCGCCATCCTGTAGTCGTATTACGGTTCGTTTTACGCCGGGAAACGCGGCCGCGACATCTTCATGCCTGACCACGCCTACCGTTGCATCGCTATTTGCCGCTAGCGATTTGCTTAAAAAATACTGCACGATAGATGGCGTCAATAATGCGTGATCCGCTGTCGTCAGCAAGACCGGCGCGTCCTGATCAATCTGTTCGAGCCCGCTGTTTGCGCTTCGACTGGGGGAATCCAGATTCGGCAGCCAGATAACGCGCCCGCATTTAATTCGGTCCTCCAACTCGGGGCAGTCGGGAAGAATCGATGCCGGCGGACCCAGTATGACGATTGTTTTCACCATATCGCTGGCTTCCAGCGCATCCAATACACGGATGATCATCGGTGTGCCGCAAATAGGTGCGATCGCTTTGCAGGCCACGCCGGTTTTACCCGCGACGGGATCATTGGCAGCGCGATCCGCCGCCAGCACCAGCGCGATAAACTGATCCGTTTTCATTTTGAGTCCCTGATTTGCCGTTGGGATGCGTTGATCACAGCGTTTTTCCATAGATGCGATAACGCTTATATTCCCGGCAGCCCAAGCTATCCAGAACCGCGCGCATGGGTTTGTTATCCTCGAGTATCCATGACAATTCAACCGCCTGAACGCCCACTGCGCGCGCCAGTTTCTTGGGCGCGTCGATTACCATAAAAGCCAGCGCCATGCCGAGCGGGGTATTATGGAACTGCTTGCGCACACCCATCAAAGGTATCCGGCCCGTGCGTACCGCCCCTCTGGATTTTATTCGGCTCAGCTTCACCCAGCCAAACGGGAACAGGCTTCCGTCAAGCTCGGCAAAAATTTCGTTGAGATTCGGCAATGCCACCATGAATGCAGATGGAACGCCATCTACCTCGGCAATCTGAATGCAATCATCGGGTACGAGCAAACGAAGACTGGTACCGAGTTCGGCAAACTCAGCCTTGGTAACAGGAACGAATCCCCAGTTTTCCGACCAGGCATCGTTGAATATATCACGCAGTATTTCCATTTCCTCGCTAAACTTGTCGCGGCGTAGCGGCCTCATGCGTACCTGATCCGAAAACTTTGCGATCAGGGCGCTCATCAAGCGGGGCACCTTGAAGTCCACCTCCACCCAGTAGGCAAGCATATCTTTTACTGGCTGGTAGCCCTGTTCTTCGAGTAACCGGCCATACCACCCACGCGAATGCGGCATCATTACCATCGGGGGCGTATCGAAACCATCCACCAGAACGCCGCATTCCTGATTAATGGATAAATTGAACGGCCCGGTTACGTGCCTGGTATGCCGGGCAGTCAGCCATTCCTCAGCAGCACGCACCAATACTGCGGCCACCTCTACATCATCTATACACTCGAACAATACGAAATGACCCGTTTCCGGGCCGTAGCGCTGCCGATGAAGCTGATCAATTTGGGCGCTGATCCTTCCCACCGGCTGGTTATTCCGGTATGCGATCCAGGCCTGCCATTCACCATGCTTGAAAAATGGGTTGAATCTTGAAAAATGAAACCGCCGTTCCAGGCGCAATGGCGGTACCCACATGGGGTCATCGGCGTAAATGCGCCAGGGGACATCAATAAACACGCCAATGTCATGTCGACTCGCAACTGGACGGGCGATGACCTCCTGGCAGGTTGGCTGGGAGGGATCATCCATGAGGCAGAACCAGTGGGTGCAAATAATTCGCTAAAATGGCGTCCAGCTTAAAAGAAAACAAATTTGATTCAATCTGCACGGAATGTGGCAATATCCCTTTTGTTGTAATCGTATTTGTGTGAAATCCGCTGAATCTCAGCGCACGGTGTCAAGTTGAGTGACAGGTCAAGGCAAAAGTTCGTTAACTCGACACGTTGATGTCGTATCATATTATAATTGCTGGTTTGAAACGTGGCACGGATTTCAGTAATTTACTGCGTGGCGGAGTACGCATTAGACATAATGGACTCTGATTATGGATAGGGTCGGCCGTTAGACGATATAAATAGCAAACGTTACCATTATGGGATTTACCATCATTTGTGGCAACAGCTTGATTAGCCGGCGAGCAGCGTCAAAGAAGCGCTGTTGATGCGTCATCGGTTTTTTGCCGATGCATGGACAGAAAGGAACGCTACCCACCTGAAGATTTCTGTAGCAATAATTTATGGAAGGTTAATTATTAATGGGTACTCCTGAATATAATCTGCTAATTGCCCTCGCCCTTATCCCGGTTGTCATCGGAATGCAGGTATGGGTGAAAAAGCGCCGCCTGGGCCGGCGTAATGAAGATGGACAGCAGGAATTCGACAGCCTGGGAGGGACGCTCCTTTCGGCACTTATCGAAGGAGGGGCTGTAATCTCAAGTTTAATACTTCTTATCTGGATCATGGGAGGCATATTGAGATACCTGTTTCCCATGATGTTTAATGCACAGTAAGGCTGGATATACGCTCGGGCTGAAGAATGCCGGGGCGAGCAGACAGGAAAAGCTGACCTCTGCCAAAGCAAGTCTTCCTACCACACCAGGTTTTCGGGAAAACCTGGTGTTCCTGCATTTCTTTATGAGTCATTCTGGTTACGTATGCGTATAGTCGTTACGGGAATGGGGATTGTTTCCCCGATTGGCATAGGCACTGACCAGTTTTGGTCGGCGGCGGTCAATGGCGTGAGCGGGATTAAAAGAATCAGCGCCTTCGATGCCTCCAAGCAGCGTTCGCAAATAGCCGGAGAAGTCGCCGGATTTGATCCCGCGACCTTTCTCTCGGCCAAATACATGGATCAAACGGACAGATTTGCCCAACTGGCGCTGCTCGCTACCAATCTCGCTCTTGAAGATGCAGGCGGACTCGATGCCTATGCACCACAACGCGTGGCTGTAAGCATAGGGTCGGGAATGGGCGGATTCGGCACATTTGAATCTTCTGCCACGCGCAGGTTCAAGAATCAGCCCGTACCTCCCTTCACGGTGCCTCGAACGATGGCAAACTCCGCGGCTGCGTGGATCGCAATCAAACATGGGCTCAAAGGAGTCAATCTGACTTGCAGCACAGCGTGCTCATCCGGAGCCAATGCGATCGGCATGGCACTCGATCTCTTGCGTGCCGGGAGAGCCGATGCCGTGGTTGCGGGCGGCGCGGAAGCCTGCGTATTGCCGTTGACCATGACGAGCTTTGAAATATTGCATGCGTTAACCACCAGTTCCAATAGCGACCCGGAGGGCGCATCACGGCCTTTCGCCAAGGGTCGGGCAGGTTTCGTCATGTCCGAGGGTGCCGGGATACTCATTCTGGAGAGGGAAGAACAGGCCGTACGCCGGGGGGCTAAAATATACGCGCAACTCGCAGGTTTTGGGCAAGCATGCGACGCCAAGCATATTGTAATGCCCGACATCGAGGGTCAGATATCGACCATGCAAGCGGCTATCCAGGACGCTGGCCTGGAGCCTGATTCCATCGACCATATCAATGCGCACGCAACGTCCACTCCGCTTGGAGATATCGTGGAAACCCGGGCTATTAAGCATGTTTTTGGAAACCGGGCTGGGGATATTGCCATTAGCGCAACCAAGTCAATGGTTGGACATTCGATTGGCGCTTCGGCTGCTATCGGCAGCATTGCCACTGTCATGGCGCTTTACACTGGTACGATACATCCGACCATCAATCTTAACGAGGCTGATCCGGAGTGTGATCTCGATTACACGCCAAACCGCGCACAACAAAAAAACCCCCGTACCGGCCTATGCAATGCTTTCGGGTTTGGGGGCAACAATGCGAGCATCATTTTCACAAACCCGTGAACGAAGGAATAGATTAGATGGACACAGCAGATATCGAAACGAAGGTCATACAGTTTATCGCTACAAAAGCCGAGAATCTGGATGCATCCACGATAAACAGGTCTTCGAAATTTGAAGAGCTCGGGCTTGACTCCATGGATACGATTCAGCTTTTGTTCGATGCTGAAGATGCTTTCGGAATCAATTTCGACAGCGAGGAAGCAAAGGGATTCAGCAATGTCGGAGATATTATTTCCTATATCGAAAAACACCAGGCTACGGCGCCTTAAAGGCGGCGCTCCAAGGGTATGACCGCTATGAGAATCGCTCTGACAAATGAGAAACCCGAAAGCGTAGGTGTACGTGATGGGCCACAATCCGCCCTATCCATGTCCCAAGGCTCATTTTGACCCGGCGAGAGAATCTTTCGACGAACGACCACGGGGTTTCGGTTTTGCGATTTTTGCTTCCATAGTGGCTGTCGTGGTTTTTTGCTTTGTATTTCTCGGCTCAAACTCGAACCCCACTTTCCCGCCCGCACCGATGACCAGGTAAGCCGAAAAAGGTCTTCCCTTCTTTGAAATGAACTTCGATAGCAAATCTGTTTTACCGTTGTGCAACAGCTTGACGACTTGTTCGCGTTCAATAGGGCGAGTGAGGATTATTTTACCTGTCTTGAAATTGCAAGTGCGCGCTGAGCCCAAAGCCTTCTCGCATGCATAGCTCATCCCGTGGTCGAATACCCTGCCGCCACAGCGGGGGCATTTTCCCAGCGGTTCCTGTCCGGTAAAATCAAGCTCCTCCGCATCCTCTTCCGTATCCTCGCCAAAGTCGAATTTCATTTCAAACTCATCAGTAAGTTTGACATTGGCATTGAACAACCGCCCCATCTTGCTTCGAAACCCCTGTAGTGGGCCCACTTCGCGCCGGGTGATCAGTTGTTCCATTTCAGCTGTTTCAAATTGCCGCCCTGCAAGAATTTTCCATAATGCAAAATCACATTTCTGGCACTGAAATTTTTTGTAGGTTTCCTGCACGATCCCACCGCATTTTGGACAAGGTGATTCAAGCGTGGAAAAGTCACCACTGATGGTTTCCCCGCGATGACTCTTCGCCTGTTCCACAATATGGCTCGTCATGCCGGCGATCTCTTCCATGAAACTGTTGCGCTTGAGTTTGCCCTGCTCGATCTGGCGTAGTTTGAATTCCCAATTGCCGGTCAGTTCCGGTGAGGTGAGTTCCGGTACCTTCAACCCACGCAACAAGGTGATCAACGAAAACGCCTTGGCCGTGGGATGCAGTTCCCGCCCCACGCGCTGCATGTAGTTTTCCGATACCAGGCCTTCTATGATCGAGGCACGGGTTGCGGGCGTACCCAAGCCTTTTGCGCTCATGGCTTCTCGCAGTTCCTCGTCTTCCACAAGTTTACCGGCACCCTCCATGGCTGACAGCAGCGTCGCTTCATTGAATCTTGCCGGCGGCCGAGTGTGGTTGGAAATAACCTTAACCTCTTCGGCAAGAACTGCCTCACCCGGATTCAACTTGACCAATGTCGAGTCACCCTCGGCGCCGGCAGCTTGCACGTCTTTGCCGTAAATCGCCTGCCAACCGGAACTGACCATTACCTTACCCTCCGTTTTGAACGGCTCGTTCTCGACACGAGTAACGCGGGTAGTCACGAGAAATTCGGCAGCAGGAAAAAAAATTGCGAGGAAACGCTTGGTGACGAGGTCGTAAATCTTTGTCTCGGCTTCATTCAGCCCGCTGGGCTCGAGGGAAGTCTGGATGATGGCGAAATGATCGGAAATTTTTCCGTTGTTGAATATTCGCTTGTTGGGCTTCACCCAGTCCGCTTTGAGAATCTGCTTGGCAAAAATACCATAGCGGGTTTTCTCAAGCGAACCGAGCACATCCTTGACAGTCATGATGTAGTCTTCCGGCAATGCTCGCGAGTCAGTACGCGGATATGTGAGCGCTTTATGCTTTTCGTATAACGCCTGAGCCAGCCCAAGTGTTGTTTTGGCAGAAAAACCGAAGCGCCCGTTGGCGTCGCGCTGCAAGCTGGTGAGATCGTACAGCAGCGGGCAGATTTCCGTAGTGGGCTTGCTTTCTTCGCTGACGATACCGGGTTTACCCTGGCATTTGGCGCGAATAATCTCGGCACTTTCCTGATCCCATAACCGCTCGGCTTTTTGCTCACTATCCTTTTTGTCTTTGGTAAACTTCTCGTCCAGCCAGCGCCCGTTATATTTTCCCGCGCTTGCGGCAAACGTGGCATGGACCTCCCAGTAGTCGCGGGATACGAATTTCTTTATGATATCTTCCCGTTCGATGATAATTGCCAATGTAGGCGTTTGCACCCGGCCTACAGTGGTTTTATGGAATCCGCCTTCCTGCGAATTGAACGCAGTCATCGCACGAGTACCATTGATGCCCACTAGCCAGTCGGCTTCGGAGCGGCTTACAGCCGCCTCCGCCAGCGGCTGTACGGCTTCATCGTCGAGTAATTTGGTAAACCCTTCCCGAATCGAGGCAGGCGTCATGGATTGCAACCAGAGCCGCTTTACCGGTTTTTTGTTTCCAGCGTGGCGGGCAATGTAATGGAAAATCAGCTCTCCTTCGCGTCCTGCATCGCACGCGTTGATAAGTGAGTCCACATCTTTACGCTTGATAAGCCTGGTTAAGAGCTTTAGCCGCGATTCCGTTTTCTCGATGGGATTGAGATCAAAATGCGGAGGGATAATAGGTAAATTGGCAAAACTCCACTTTCCGCGTTTTACCTCGTATTGCTCCGGAACCGCCAACTCAAGCAAGTGCCCCACAGCTGAAGACAGCACGTACTTATCGCTCTCGAAATAGTCGGTATGCTTGCTGAATCCGCCCAGAACACGCGCAATGTCGGCGGCGACGGAAGGCTTTTCGGCGATAATTAATGTTTTACCCATGAAACTCCAGTGAACATTCGCGAATTATTTAACAAGTGCGAACAGGTAGGGATAAACCCGGGGCCACTGCGATCAACGCGTATGATAGAACCTGCCGGATAACAGCGAAGCTGAGCCGTAATAGCACGCTTGCCGCCACCGATACCAGCAAATTTTTGCTGGCGCTACAAATTATTCACGTCGTATGCATCGTTTGCGGCTCAGTTGTTTTTTTATTATAGATAACTATATGGCCACATGTCGCGGCAATCTACCGAAGCCGCTGGTAGCGTCCACCCGGCAGACTCGCAACAACGCCATCCAATTCAAACGTCAATAGCATCGCTGATACCATTTCTACCGTCAAGCCGCTCCGAACGCACAAGGTATCGATGTTGGTGATGTCATGGCCGAGATGCGCCAATAGCACCGATTCTTCGCCCTCCGGTCCATCGGCATCAAGCGTGGCACTCTGCATGAGCCGATAACCGAACTCACACAGAATGTCATCGGCGCTTTCGACCAGTTTCGCGCCTTCCTTGATGAGTGCGTGACAACCTTTCGATAAAGGCGAATGAATCGAACCGGGAACGGCGAATACCTCTCGACCCTGCTCCAATGCCTGCCTCGCGGTAATGAGCGAGCCACTTCGCAACGCGGCCTCCACCACGAGGCAGCCGCGACTCATGCCGCTGATAATGCGATTACGGCGCGGAAAATTGCTGCCAATGGCAGGCGTGCCCAATGGAAACTCGGAAATAAGTGCGCCCTTTTCCGCCAATGCATGAGCAAGCTCGCGATTACCGGCCGGATACACAATATCCAGGCCGGTTCCCACTACCGCAATACTGGCGGCGCTACCACGTAACCCGCCACGGTGTGCCGCAGCGTCCACTCCAGACGCCATTCCGCTGGTAATGCAAAGACCGGCGTTACTTGCCGCTTCGGCAAAAGCCTCGGCGTTGGCAAGACCTTGAGGCGTCGCATTGCGGCTGCCCACAACGGCTAAGGCATGCGAATTCAGCAATTCACGCCTTCCCTTGAAATAGAGAAGCGGGGGAGGATCCGGTATATTCAGTAGCAGCGACGGATAATCGCGATCTGCCAGTGTAATAATCGAATTCGCCGGCTCCTCCAGCCATTTGAGGGTGGCAGCTATCCTTTTTTGATCAACCCCCTGAACAATGTTGTACGCCACCTTTCTTTTTACCACGCGCTCCAGCGCGGCAATATTTGCGGAAAAAATTTCAGCAGGCGTACTGAATGCTCTCAACAAGCGCCGCATCGATTCGCCGCCAAGGCCGTCAACCAATCCAAGGGCGAGCCAGGACTCTATTTCCTGCATGGGTTTCATTTCATCGTTTGTGAACGTAATAAGACAGAGATACCGTTGTATGGCAGATTTAAATAATAAACCATGGCGGAGCGTCAAAAATGACTAATTGCGGTCAGGCGAAGCACGAGGCACGAGGCGTGTATAGTTTATTCGTATACACTCGAGCAACCCGATACGGCGACAACCCCGTCATTTTTGACGCATCGCACCAGTGTACCGTTTCCCATCCGCGATTAGCGAGTTGACTGTATTTTCTGCATGCTGAAAAGCCATGGTTTCCAAGCTGAGATGGCAGCGCTCCCGTCAGATCACATTTTGAAAGGGAGACGGATTATCGCCGATGTTCCTCATATTGCCATCGGAAAGTGTTCAAGCGCTGGAAAACGAATTTCGTACCCAAATCAGGATATAATGCACCTCTGCATCGAATTCGGGAAACCCTTCTCTTATCTATAGAGGTTGTGATGCGACATCGCAACAATATGGTTGAATTTGCATTGCGACTGTTCAAGATTCGCCCCGTTTATGGCACTTCTAAAAATATTGCAGTATCCGGATGAGCGATTGCATACGGTTGCCGGCCGAGTATCGGAAGTTACTGAGGAAACTCGTGCTT
>JBDSOQ010000190.1:0-3252 GCA_039914755.1 Nitrosospira sp.
CTGAAATAATCGAACGCATCCTTCCGTTCAGTCGTTACGCATGCCGGATACTGGAGAGCGAGCCTGGATTACTGGCCGAGCTCAAGCAAAACTTGCAATCTCCTTTTCTGCGGGAGGAAATGCAAGCATTCCTGAACCCGAATGCCGAAGCTGTAAATGACGAGGCATGTCTGAATAGCGTTTTGCGCAGCCTGCGCAAACGGGTAATGCTGCGTCTGGCGGCACGGGATCTGGGAGGCCTGGCGACGCTTGCCGAGGTGATGACAAGCATGACCGATCTGGCGGAGCTCACTATTGATTTCGCACTAGAGCGTCAACAGACGTGGCTGGCTGATCCCGACCGCTATGGCCAGCCAAGAAATACCGAAAACAGAATTCAGAAAATGCTGGTGATCGCCATGGGCAAACTGGGTGGTTGTGAGCTCAATGTTTCCTCGGATGTAGATCTGATTTTCGTCTATCCGGAAGACGGCGAAACCAACGGCCCCAGATCGATATCCAATCATGATTTTTTTGCTCGTCTTGGGCGGAAACTGATTGGTAGCCTTAACGATATCACGCCGGACGGGTACGTTTTTCGCGTGGATATGCGGTTACGTCCATATGGCGAAAGCGGCCCGCTGGTGATGAGCTTTGCCATGCTTGAAGAGTATTTCATCAGCCAGGGGCGCGAATGGGAGCGATACGCCTGGATCAAAGGCCGGGCAATAGCAGGCCCGCAGGCAGAGAGGGCGGTGATTATCGAACAAATAGCGCAACCATTCGTGTTTCGGAAATATCTGGACTTCGGCGCTTACGAATCCATGCGGGATTTACATGCGCAAATACGCCGGGAGGTAAATCGCCATGAGATGCATGGGGATATCAAGCTCGGGCCGGGCGGAATCCGTGAGATCGAGTTCATTGCCCAGTTGTTCCAGCTGATCCGTGGTGGGCGGGATGCGGATTTGCGCATTCGTTCTACACTCGCTACATTGGCGTTGCTGCTGGAAAAACAGCAACTGCCGGATAAAACTGTATCAGAGCTCACGGACGCTTACCGCTTTCTGCGCAATCTTGAGCATCGCTTACAGTATCTCGATGATCAACAAACGCAGATGTTGCCGGAAACGCATACCGATCAGTCATTGATAGCGATTTCCATGGGTTTCTCTTCTTATGGCGAATTCTTGCAGCGGCTCGATACCCATCGCTGCAATGTTACCCGCCATTTTGAGGACATATTTGCTGCTCCACGCAAACCGCAAACTCATCATTCCTTCGCATGGTTGTGGCCGGAGAGAAACGATGAAGGGATCGAAGCCGAGGCCGCCATTACGCAACTGGTTACAATGGGATTTTCCAGTGCGGAAAAAATTGTGCGGCGCTTACAGGAGTTTCATGTAAGCACCCGCTATCGCCAATTGCCGCAAGCGAGCAAAAAGCGCGTTGATGCGCTCGTCCCCGCCTTGATCGAAGTGTCTGCCAGGCTCCCCTCGGCAGACACTACACTGGAGCGTTTACTGCAGTTACTGGAAAGCGTGAGCCGGCGTGCAGCCTATCTCGCGCTGCTGCTGGAGTATCCTCAGGCCCTGGAGCGGGTAGCCAAACTTGTCAGCACAAGCCAGTGGGCCAGCGAGTACTTGGGCAGACATCCCATCTTGCTGGATGAGTTGCTCAATCCAGCTGATCTTCAGACCGTGCCGGATTGGTCTCGAGCCAAGGCAAGATTGATTCAGCAATTAAACGAGGCTGGTGGACCCGCAGGCAATGATATCGAGCAACAAATGGATGTACTGCGACATTTTCAACACGCTCAGGTATTTCAATTGCTCGCTCAGGACGTCGAAGGATTGCTGCCGCTGGAAACCCTGAGCGATTACCTGACCGATCTGGCAGATCTGATACTTGATTCCGTATTGGGCCTGGCCTGGTCAGGGTTGAGAAGAAAGCACCGGGATGAACCCCCTGCTTTCGGCATCATCGGCTATGGCAAACTGGGTGGGAAAGAATTGGGTTACGCATCGGATCTCGACATCATTTTTCTTTATGACGACAATCATCCCGATGCAGCGGAAATATACGCCAGGCTGAGCCAGCGCATCAACTCCTGGCTGACAAGTTACACGTCAGCCGGCTTGTTGTACGAGACCGATTTACGCCTGCGCCCGAACGGCAGAAGCGGCTTGCTGGTAAGCTCGGTCCAGGCCTTTGATCAATACCAGCGAAATCATGCTTGGGTCTGGGAGCACCAGGCGTTGACACGGGCGCGATTCGTGGCGGGAGATATTCATGTAGGGGAAGCTTTCGAGCGCACTCGCAAGGAAGTTCTTCGCCAGCCTCGCGAACTGGAAAGCCTGAAACGCGAGGTGTCGGCCATGCGTAAAAAAATGCTCGATGCCCATCCCAATTCAAGCGGGTTATTCGATGTCAAGCATGACCGTGGGGGCATTATTGATGTTGAATTCATCGTGCAATACCTGGTCCTGGGTCATGCCTGCGACCATCCGGAATTGACCGACAACATCGGCAATATTGCGCTGCTGCGGCTTGCTGGAAAACTTGGGCTTATCCACGAGGAAACTGCGGAGCGAGCGCTCGGCGCCTATCGGGAATTCCGGCGAATTCAACATCGACTAAGATTGAGCGGGGACTCGGGCCTGGCGGGAACACCCTCGACGGAAGGCAAGTCGCGAAAGTTTGCACGGGTTGAAGCAGACTATTTGAAAGACGGGTCCTTCGCAGTATTGCGATTGTGGGATGAAGTATTTGGTACATCCCATCTTTAGCCGATCATCTTTTATCTGTGTTTATCCCTTTGCCAACGCTCCGTTGAATTTCAGCGACTGCCGCCGATAAGCAGCGGAGTTGGTGTATGCAGCCAGCGTTTTCATTTTTCAAGGAAAAATGCGTTAGAATACGCAATTCTCAATTCTCTCCGGAGTCCCTGAATGTCAATGTCCAACCGCGACGGCGTGATCTGGAGCGATGGAAAAGTAATTCCGTGGCGTGATGCTACCACTCATGTGCTTACCAACACCCTGCACTATGGGTTAGGCGTATTCGAGGGTTTGCGTGCCTATCAAACGCCCCGAGGCCCTGCAATTTTTCGTTTGCAGGAGCATACCGACCGTTTGTTTAATTCCGCACATATTTTCATGATGAAAATACCTTATGACAAGGCGACGCTGATGGAGGCGCAGCGCGATATGGTCAGGCAGAACAAGCTGGAATCGTGCTATATCCGGCCGATCGTTTTCTACGGCTCCGAAG
>JBDSOQ010000158.1:0-5850 GCA_039914755.1 Nitrosospira sp.
GAACGGCCATATCATTCCGCCCGAAATATTCATGCTGGAACCATGGTACCGAAATTTCTTCGACAACATGGCAACGGTTCAATTCGACCACCGCCTGATTGCCTGGATGCTCGCGATCCTTATTCCAATTTTCTGGCTTAAATCCAGAAAATTGCCACTTTCAGGTTCGGCTCGCCTCGCATGCACGCTGCTACTGGTTATGCTTGGCATACAGATAAGCTTGGGAATCTCCACATTATTACTTGTCGTCCCTCTTACGCTGGCGGCAGCTCATCAAGCGGGCGCGGTGCTGTTGTTAACCGCAGCGCTCTGGGTAAATCACCAGTTACGCCGCTAACCGATAGATTTTGCAAGCCTGCTTGTGGCTGCCTTTGGGTTGGTGCAGGCAATAGAGAATCGCTGACGAACGTCAGGGAAGTGATGGTGCTTTAGGGCTAGGGAGCTTTTACCAACGGATGGGGTTGGAAATGAACAGCCGATTCTCGTGGAGAAAGTCGGACAAAACCAGAGGGTAGGGCGGCAGTAGGCGAATTGCTTCGCTACTGCCGCCCTACAATACTTTTGTGTATCCTTAGTTGGTCGATATGATCTTGCTTTCCCATCAGTTTGAAATGCACATGAAGATGCTCAAGAACACGGAAGATAAAGCCCAATGCGCCAGCGTCCTCCTGTCGGTAAACGGCTGATATCCGAACGCCAGACTCCGCTGTAATCCTGCGTCATCCCACGTAGGTCGGGCTATGCCCGACGATCAAGAAACGATGTCGGGCATAGCCCGACCTACTTTCGTGCATAACTGGCGCTTCGTATCGCTTGGACGTTCTCCGTCCAGAAACATAGGGCAAGGGGGCCTATACCCTGGTTGAACGGTTGCTTCCCGGCTAGGGTAGTTGCTGATCAATTACAACATTGATGCCCTTGTCGCCAATCCTGACCGGTTGGCTGAAACCTTGCAGATCGCCACTTTGTGGCATGGGTGATCCGGATTTTGAGATTCTGGCGCCTACCACCATTTCATCCGCAAAAGTGGAGAGCTGCACGCCGGATCTCGCCATCGCATCGCTTAACGAAAAATTCGCCGGTAAATCCTTGACCTCCATGCGCAGGGTCGCAAGCGGCGCCTTTGGCCCCACCTTGGCGCGGGCGAAGATATACAGGCTATCGTTAGGCGAACCCTTGCCAGCGAGCGCGGGGCTCAACGTCACCTTGCCGGAAAGTGTGCCTGACGAAGTCGAGGCTGCTGTGCCCGCAACCGGTTCGGGCTTATTGGCGGGAGGAGGGGGCCGGTTGCCGGATGGCTGATCCTGCGCGCTTGCCATTAAACTGCCTTTTCCTGAAGCCAAGGATTTCGCTTCTGCAATACTGTTTTTAACCGACTCCGTCAACTCCGACTCGGAGGGGGGAATAAGCGCCAGTAGTTTTTCCCAGTACGCGGCAGCGTCCTTGAACCTTCTTCGCTCAAATTCAGCCGTGCCTGCCAGCGCCAATGCCTTGGGATTGCCGGGATCGAGGCGCAGTGCTTTATTGATCAGCTCAAGAGGTTCCCCCAACAGGCTGCCATTATTCGTCATTGCCAAGATGTCAGCATAATCTGTAATAATTTCTGAGTTGTCCGGGGTCAGGGCAAGCGTCTTCTCATAAGCATCCTTTGCTTCATTGAAGCGCTGCATCATTGCATAGGTTCGTCCCAGCATGAGCCAGCCTTCCGCGTCATCAGGCTGGTTTTTGAGCCGCTCTATGAGGTTTTCCAGCACTGCCGAAAAATTAGGATGACCTTCCTCCGCGGACATGGCGGCCTGTTCGATCGGCGGCTGTGGTAATAAAGCTTTGGTATTGCCCAGCCAGAGATAAAGCGAAACCGCCAGCAGCGGCACGGCGAGAGTTGTTAAGGTGATGGTTGCAACATTGCGGTTCCCGCGCGTTGCCGCTGCCTCCATAACCTCTCCGTCGGGAATATCCTGCAACATCCGGTGCTGTAATTCGCGTTTGCTTTGTTCGTATTGCTCATGAGTCAGAATATCATTGCGCAAGTCGCTATCAAGTTCGGCCAGTTGATCGCGGTAAATGCTGACATTGGTCGCGTCGCGCGCCACGCCAGCCTGGCGATCTCTTTTACTCCACAGCGTAGGAAGAACGAATAGCAAGGCACCGACAATAAATATGCCGGCGACAACCCAAAATGACGTCATGCGTTATTACCCTTGCTTTCCTTTAGCAGGGACTCAGCCTGCTTGCGTTGTTGTTCGGATAGCATTGGTTCTTCAATCTGATTGCGGCGACGCTTGAGATAAACGACCAGCAGTACCGCGCCAACCAGAAGAAAGATAAACGGACCGAACCATAAGAACATGGTAGAAGGCTTGACCGGAGGGCGATAGAGCACAAACTCGCCATAGCGCGCCACGAGAAAGTCGACAATCTCCTTGTCGCTTTTGTTTGCGTGCATCTGCTCGCGGATTTCGCGCCGCAGGTCATTGGCAAAATCAGCCCGTGAGCCTGCCAGGGATTCGTTTTGGCATACGAGGCAGCGTAAATCTTCGGACAACGCGATCATGCGCCTCTCGATCTCGGGATCTTCAGCCACCGGCGCTGCTTCCTTGGCCCAGCCATAAGGTACCAGCAGCATCAGGGCGAGCAACAAGGCGAGCTTTTTCATACTGACAAAACTCATCCCTGCAGCTCCTTCACCAGCGGCAGAATTTTCGTTTCAAGTGCTTCCACCGTTACCGGACCAATCTGTTTGTAACGGATGACTCCGTTTTTATCGATGACATAAGTTTCCGGAACGCCATATACACCATAATCTATGCCTGTTCTCCCTTCCGGATCTCTGGCACTTGCGGTGTAGGGGTCGCCGAATTGCCTGAGCCACTGCAAGGCGAGGTCGCGCTCGTCCTTGTAGTTAAGGCCGTAGACCGGGACTATTCCCGACTTGGCCAGCTCAACCAATACCGGATGTTCCTCGCGGCATGAGACACACCACGAGGCCCATACGTTCAGAAGCCATACCTTGCCAAGATTGTCTTTGGACGTCAGCATCTTTTCCGATTCGTGCAATTGCTCCAGGCGGAATTCAGGGGCCGGTTTTCCGATTAATGGCGAAGGAACCTGCCGGGGATTGAGATTCAGGCCGATAAGCAGAAACGCAACAAGGACAATGAATGCCGCCAGCGGCAGCAGGAAACGCGTCATGCCTTTCCGCTCCTGGTAATCAAAGGCGCAGGGGTGACTGTTCCAGGCTTACCGCGCTTGCCGGCTTTGCCCACCGTTTTTTTGTCGTCAACAGGCTCGCGCTGTTTGCGTGGAGAGAGACGATAACGCCGGTCGGTCACAGCCAGGGCGCCGCCAAATGCCATCAACAGACATCCGAACCAGATCCAGTCGACGAACGGTTTATGGTAAACACGCACCACCCATGCTCCGTTTTCCAGCGGTTCGCCCAGGGCAACATAGAGATCACGCCAAATGCCGGTATCTATCGCCGCTTCGGTCATAGCCATTCCCGATGCGTTGTAAACGCGTTTTTCCGGTTCCATGACGGTCACTTTTTTACCATCACGCAGCACATCCATGTTGCCGATATCCGCCACGTAATTCGGGCCCGGTCCCTTCTTTGCACCGTTGAAATGGAATGTATAGCCTCCTACTTCGACGGTATCGCCGACTTCCATGCGTACGTCTTTCTCGGTTTCATAACCGCCAACCAGCGTTACCCCGATAACGAACACCGCTATGCCCAGATGTGCGGCATGCATGCCGTAATAACTGCGTGATTGCGCCGCAAGTTTTGCGAACAAACCCTTCCTGCTACTGCTTTGCAGGCGATGTATCAGGCTGACGACGATGCTGGCAATGACCCAGAAAGCCAGCAGCAGACCGAAACTTACGAAAGGTTTCCATTCGCCCATGACGAACGGCATCAATAGGGCGGTCACTACGCTGATAACGAAAGCCCAGCGCAGACGTATCGCAAGTTCAGGCAGGTTTGCCTGCTTCCAGCGGGCGAGGGGCCCCACGCCTATCAGAAAAATCGCTGGCGTCATCAACGGGACAAATACTGTTTCGAAGTAGGGGGGGCCAACCGATAATTTGCCGAGCTCAAGCGCATCCATGATCAGCGGATAAAGCGTGCCCAGCAGGATGCTGCCTGCCGCTACCATGAGCAATAGATTGTTGGCGAGCAGCATCGATTCTCTCGACACCAGTTCAAACTTGCCGCCCAATCCGATCTTTGGCGCGCGCCAGGCAAAAAGCAGCAGTGAGCTTCCGATGACGATAACCAGAAAAGCCAGAATGAAAATACCGCGTTTGGGATCGGTTGCGAATGCGTGAACGGAGGTCAGCACACCGGAGCGGACCAGGAATGTACCGAGCAAACTCAAGGAGAACGCGCATATGGCCAACAGTACGGTCCAGCTTTTGAAGCTGCCGCGTTTTTCTGTTACCGCCAAGGAATGAACCAGTGCCGTGCCAACCAGCCATGGCATGAAAGAAGCGTTCTCCACCGGGTCCCAGAACCACCAGCCGCCCCATCCAAGTTCATAATAGGCCCACCAGCTTCCCAGCATGATGCCGATGGTGAGAAACAGCCAGGCGACTGTTGTCCACGGGCGCGACCAACGCGCCCAGGTTGCATCCATTTGCCCGCTGAGCAGCGCGGAAATGGCGAAAGCAAACGCGACCGAGAAGCCTACATAACCCATATAGAGCATGGGGGGATGAACGACCATGCCCGGGTCTTGCAACAGGGGATTGAGATCGCTTCCCTCCATGGCGCCCGGCAGCATACGGTCGAAGGGGTTCGAGGTGAAAAGCATGAACAACAGAAAACCTACGCTCACCAGGCCCATGACGCCCAGTACCCGCGCTACCATCTCATTCGGCAGGTGACGACTGAACACGCTGACCGCGACCGACCAGCTCGCCAGCATTAATGTCCACAATAACAGGGATCCTTCATGCGAACCCCATGTTGCGGCAAACCGATATTCCACCGGCAGTTTCGAATTCGAATTCTGAGCGACGTTTATAACCGTGAAGTCGCTGTTGACGAATGAATAGGCAAGGCAGAAAAATGCGATGACGACAAACACAAACTGTCCCTGAACCACCGGACGGGCCAGCGCAATCCATGAGGGAATGGCACGGGCTGCACCGATAATGGGCAGGGTACCTTGTATAAGCGCCAGCAGCAGGGCGAGGATCAGAGCGAAGTTACCAAGTTCTGGAATCATGGCTAAGGGTATCGGTTATGGTTTATGGATTTGGAATCGGAACTGAGGTCAGGTTTGAAGTTCGGGAAAGTTTCCCGATCCTGCTCGGCCTTGCACTATCTGTGCTATTGCATCAGTACGGTTTTACGTGCCTTATCCGCCTGATCGAGGGCACTGGCGGCTTCCGGCGGCATGTAATTTTCGTCGTGTTTCGCAAGCACCTCATCTGCGCGAAAAACGCCATTCTGCGCGAGCTTTCCCTGGGCTACCACGCCCTTGCCTTCCTTGAACAGATCGGGAAGAATGCCCGTGTATACGACTGGGATGACTTTTGCGGTATCCGTTACCACGAAGTTCACCGTCACGCCATCATGCTGCCGCTTGACGCTTCCTTCCTCCACGAGTCCGCCGATACGAAAGCTCTTGCCTATAGGCGCTTCGTTGTTTGCTACCTGGGTGGGGCTGAAGAAGAAGACCAGGTTGCTCTGGAATGCATTCAAAACCAGTATCGAAGCAACGCCTAATGCAGTCACGCTTGAAGCGATAATTGCCAGTTTTTTATGACGTGGTTTCATTTCCCTTCTCTTGTTTAGTTGACTGATGAATCAGACTGAGATGTCTGAGCAAAGTTCGCTTG
>JBDSOQ010000218.1:0-6090 GCA_039914755.1 Nitrosospira sp.
AAACTTGTTGCATTGTTGTGTGGTGCCAGCCGCCGGGCTTCCTGTATCGACAAACGTGAACCGTACCAGTAGGCGCCCTTGGCGTGACCCATGAGCAGGACGCCAAGTTCATCCATTCCGTCTTCTATTTCATCCCGAAGGATTCGCTTTCTGGACTGCGAGCGCCAGTTCCTGCCTGCCAATTCGTGGATGGAAAGCACGGCATCGTCACAAGGAAGGTATGCGTAATGCACCGTTGGGCGATAAATTACTTTTTCGTTTTCTTTCAACGTAAGATGATCAGCGATGGAAATGGATTCGCTATGCGTAATCAGAAAACCCTGGTAAGCGCCACCGAATGGAACCCAGCTGCGCACCCGTGTAGCAGCGCCGGGTTGGTTAAGGTAAATGGCTGCATCACAGCCAAATCCATGACGTGCGCCGTCCTGGGGCCAATGACGCTCATGACTTCCCCACCCCAGTTCTGAAGGTTGAAGGCTCTCGCCCACGAACCCCTCGACTGACCAGGTATTGATAAACTCATCGTCACGCTTACGCAGGTTGGTAGTCTGGGTATCTCGCTCGGCGATGTGGATCGTTTTAATTTCAAGGCGAGACGCCAACTCTGCCCAATCTCCAGCGTTTACCGGCTTCCTTACTGTCAAGCCGGTATCCGCGGCGATGTTAAGCAACGCCTGTTTGACAAAGGCTGAAGCAAGGCCAGGGTTGGCGCCGTGAGCCACGAGTGCCGTGGGACCTCCACGCTTTTTGCGTGCAAACGCCAGGGCTTTTTCGCGCAATGCATAATTCGAGCGCATCGATACCGATATCGATTTGTCGGTATAGCCACCTAACCACGGCTCAATACAGGTATCAAGGTATAGTGAGCCGCGCCGCCAGCACAGCTCGATCAAGGCAAGGCTGGAGACGTCCACCGACAGGTTGAGCAGGAAATCTCCCTTGCTTAGCCAAGGCTCGATTACGGCAGGGTAGTTTTCTTCTGTCAACATATGAAGCGTAAATTCCACGCCGAATTGCCGCGCAATATCCCGGCCACTTTCATCAGCGGAAATTATCCTGACCTGCTCAGGGCGTATTTCGAGATGTTGAAATAATACCCTGAGCAAGGCTTGCCCTATGCTGCCGAAACCTACCATTATCAACTTACCGTGCAAACGCCCGTATTTTTCATACCCTGTCTTTTCCATGCTAAGATTTTCCTGTGCTTCTTTGAACATATTCTCCCTCTTTCCCCGGCTCCTGCTGGGCAAACATTTCCCATCGGACAAACTCGATAACCGCCCAAACAAAATCCCAATCGCGCGCACTCGCTTCGGCCCTGCTTTGCCCTGTTGCCCGGACCAGCAGGAACTGCACGTCGCAGATTGGGTCAAACTGATATTCTAGCGCTTCGTATTTCTTTTTGGAGGAGAGCGGCAAAATGACCAATTGTATCCTGCCACAGCATGAAAATCATACTCATCCGCATGGCCCCGAATGTGGTCATACCGGTATCGTGCACAACGGGCACGTCGATTACCTGCATGACGGGCATCTGCATCACCCGCACGGCAGCCATATCGATGAGCATGTGCTAGACGTAACCACAGCCAATCCGGAAAGCTGCACGCCTGAACATCGATGCGCAGGCCATGCGCAAGGACATATACATTGGCCTGACTGCGGCCATGAAGCCGTACCGCACGGCGAACATATCGACTACCTGGTCGATGGCCACCTCCATCATCCACATGACGACCATTGCGATGATCATGGGGCAGTTACGGTGGCTTGATCGGGGAAATTGCTGGATAAGGTAAGAGCGGGTCCCGGCAGGAGCCATACACGGTGGGAATTCTACATCGGAACAGGTAAGAGGCTTTGTGCGCCCGCTTCGCTTCGTTTCGGCGGATGAAATTTGCCTCGGCGGGTCGGTGCTTTATCCCGGTGGGTGAATCCTGCTCTACCGATTGCGGCTGATCGCGGCGGGTAAAACCCACCCTACGGATCGTTGCTGATTGCGGCGAGAAATCGGCGGCGGGTGAAACCCGCTCTACGACCGCTGCTTTATCCCGATGGGTAAATCCTGCCCTACCGATTGCGGCTGATCGGCGGGTAAAACCCGCCCTACGGGTCACTGCGACGGATCGTTGCGAGTGTCGTTGCGACGAGTCGTTGTTTTATCCTCGAGGGTAAATTCCTCCCTGCGGGTTTGTAGGTCGGGCTTCGCCCGACATCGTCATCAAAGCAGGGTGAAGCAGCTCGATCTCATAAATTTCCCGGCCTTGCTGCGGCGGTGAATACGCGCTGTAGCTTAAAATGACCGAAGGCTCGAGATAGCCTGTGACCTGCTCGAGGTCAGCTAATCGCAGACCCTGGCGTACAAGATAAGCAATATAGCTATGCCGGATTGCTTCGGCGGTAATTTGCTGGGGATCAGGCAAACCCGAGTCGACTGCTGCACAGACCAATGCGGCGGAAAGATCGATGCGCGTCACTGGGTCATCCGGGTTCCATACCGGATGATCCCCTGACTGCATGAGCGACGATTTAATGGGATTGCTTAGAGGAATCGTTCTGGGCGACCTTCCTGCAAGATTGATGGTTGCGGTATCCGGATCGATCTGGTCCGGCGTCAACGATGCGGCTTCGTCGATAGTCAATCCGCTGAGCAATAAGCCAATCAGTTGTTTTCCCTTTAGATTGGCAGCATTGAGCAAAATTCTTAACTGATGACTGGAAAGCTCCAGGCACGCCGGGCCGGCCAGGGCATTGTTTGTTTTCTGCTCCAGCTGACCCGCCATAGTGCCCAGTGCGGCATGAGGATGTTCGATTAATGGGGCAGCGGGAGCCGGATGGCCCTGCACGCCAAAAACCGCAACAAGCGGCTGTTGTTCTTTTTTTTGCGTTGTCAAATACTCGAAAACCCATACGCTGAAGAGCCCCAGCAATAGTGACCCCACAATGGCTATCAAAGCGTCCCGGCTATAATTGGGCCTGAGCGGTTCCACCGGTTCAAAAGCCCTGCTGATGACGGTTACCTGGGGATATTTATCTTTGCGGCCGGTTTTGACTTGTACCAATCGCTCCTGCGCGTCTCGATAAAGCGTCTCCAAACCTTCCAGATCGGTTTTCAAGGCATCATGCTCAGCAAATTTGGACGTGAATGCCGATGCTTCCCGCTTATGCTCACTCAATTGAGCACGGATTTCTCTAACAGTTTGTTGTGCGGCCGAATATGCCATCTCGGCATCAGTCAATGCCACGCTTGCACCGTATTTGCGTTTATTATTGACCGCAGTTTCCAGTTCCTTGATTTGTTCCGGAATGGATTTCAAATCAGGTTGCAGATTTAAATATTCCCGCGTAAATTTTTTATCGAGTTCCGCCAATTTTTCGCGCAAGTCCTGCAAACGCGATTCAAGATCGACCAGGCTGCCCTTCTCATCATCGGGCACCACCGCCTTTCCCCGGGCAATGGCGGTCTGGATGGAATTCAGGTTGGCTCTCGCCTTCACTTCATCTTCACTGGCCTTGTTGAGAGAATCGTTCAGGCCTTTAAGGCGGGCTGCTGCTTCATTTTCTTCACGTTCCGTGGAAGAGATGTCGTGATTCTTTCGGAAAGCCTCCAGCTCCAGCCGGGTAGAGCTAACCTTATCAGCCAGCCGCTTTACCTCGTCCTCCACAATATGCTCGGTATCGGTTGTCAATCTTTTGACTTCTTCAGTCCGCGCATCCAGGTACACATCTATCCACGTATTAATGAGCAGCGGCAAGAACTTGGCATCCGGTCCTTCTGCCTTTATCTCAACGAGATTGGTTTCAGCGATGGGTTCGACATTCAACAAATTCTGAATATCGGACGCAGTCAGCCGTTGCAGAGATTTGCCTGCTGATGAAGCCTTGAGCCGCGACACAGTCTCCGCAGCAAGCTCATGCCGCAGGAAAATCTGTCGCTGAATAGCGACATGCTGAATATCCGCCTCGCTGCTCTCACGGTCTATCGCGGTCATCGCCGAGGTCAGCAATGTCGCGCCACTACCGTAAATGGCCGGCCGGCTGTAAACATAAGCCAGGCTTATCGCGACGCTGATTAGAAATACCAGGCCGAAGATGCTGAATCTGCGAGATCGGTACCAGGGATGCCCATCCGTGTCGGCAGCGGCACGGAAATCAGGAATAAAGCGCGAATCGATTCTGTTTTTCATAAACCGGGTTACATCCAAAAATTCGATACAGAGAACGCAATCCGGATTTCAATGGATAGGCAAAATAATAGCCGGATATGTCCAGGAATAGCAATTAGGTAAAGATTCGGCAAACCCATCTCACGCTGCAAGCAAAAGACGTGCTAACTCTGCGTTGAGATCAAGTAAGTAAAATTCGTCTGTCTTATTGTTTCCTTGTGGCGCATATCCATCGATCCAGAGGTTACGAAGATCAAAGGGAACGCCAACAGATTAAACCACACGATAGCAACCTCATCACTCCCGTGTCGGGAATTCGCGTCAGTCCCCCGAAAACACCAATTTATGAAATTTCATGCCACAAATGCAGCTTCCGTTCGGTTCCGCACGAACGAAACCCGATCCGTTCCCTGACAATGTGCCCAACTCGAAAAATGAAGCTTTTCATATTACTGTAAAAGTTTCGTTTTAAGCTGAAGACGTAGCTGGAGCGGTATACGTTCTTCGAAAGCAGGCGAAAAAATATTGAAAACCTTAAAACGTCCTTTTCGCCGTTTCTTGTCTCGAACAACCGCCTCGGAAACTTATTATGGTTTATTCAGCTTTTTATTTATTCCCTTCAGGGGTTCAAAATGAAAAAACGTAATGATCAGGACGTATTCGGCATAGCTTCTGCGTTGTTCGATCACAGGTCGGCAGCCTTCCGGCAAAAAATGTTTAGACATTTCCAATCGAGTGGCCACCAGCATTGGATAAATATCGAAAAAATACCGAAAAGGAAACATGAGAACGTCATACTTCATAAAGAAAGCGCGTAACTGACGGGCTGGTTGACGGTGCTGCATCTTGGCCCGCACCCAGCTTCCCGTCATGGCTACAGCGCCGGCAAGTTGTACCACTGGCAAAGTAGCTTCGCTTGAAACCCTTGGGTTATGTAATGATTCCGTGATTGGAAAATTTCGATGAGTCATCGGACATTCCCGGCTTTTCTTCTCATATTTATTTAATCCCATGCCCTACCCCAAGGCATCGATGCCCGCAGTATTCGTGGGCCACGGTAATCCGATGAATGCCATCTCCCGCAACCGGTATACCGCAGGATGGTCTGCTATCGGCGCCTCGCTAATCCCCAGACCCAAAGCTGTTCTCTGCATCTCGGCACACTGGTACGTGCCGAAAACAGCCATCACGGCCATGGCGCATCCCCGGACTATTCACGATTTTGGCGGATTTCCCCCCGAGCTTCATCAAGTTCAGTATCCCGCGCCGGGGTCCCTCGAGTTCGCGGCGGAAGTCGCGGATTTGCTGATGCCAGTTGCGGTCATGGACACAAGCTGGGGTCTTGATCACGGCGCCTGGTCAGTTCTCATGCACATTTTTCCCGATGCCGATATTCCCGTCGTTCAGTTGAGCATAGATGAAACCCGGGAAGCGGGCTGGCATTACGACACGGCCCGACGTCTGGCGTCGTTGCGCGATCAGGGGGTGCTTATCCTGGGCAGTGGGAATATCGTACATAATTTGCACGCATATGCGTGGGGAAAGCACAATGTAGAACCATACGATTGGGCTGTCCGGTTCGAGAATGTCATACGTGAGGCGTTAAGCTCAGGCGATGTCGATTCACTCATAGCGTATGAAGCGCTGGGGCAGGATGCATTGTTATCGGTACCCACCCCGGAGCATTACCTTCCGTTTCTCTACGTCCTTGCACAACGCCGGAAAAATGAGGAAATCAGTTTTCCGGTTGAAGGATTCGATGGCGGTTCAATTTCCATGTTAACCGTAAAGATCGGCTAACCCGGATGTTTCATAAATTCGCGTGATGATTGCGCAGGATTTTGTTTTGTAGGGAGATTTTGTGAAAGAGTGGCGTAGTTATTCATACGCCCGACTGAACGAAATTTTCATACGAAACAAAAGA
>JBDSOQ010000045.1:0-9613 GCA_039914755.1 Nitrosospira sp.
GCCGGTTATCAGGGCGCGCGCAAGCGCGAGGAACTGAAGGAGTGCGCAGCCGAGTTCGTCATTGCGCGCAGGCGCTCGACATACAGGAAGCTGGATGAGGCAGACCCGGTGCGCAAGCTCATCGAGAGGGCAGAGCGGGCCAAGGCGAGCGTTCGTGCAAAGGTCGAGCACGTGTTCCACGTGGTGAAGAACCTGTTTGGGCATCGCAAGTGTCGTTACAAGGGTCTGGCGAAGAACACCGCACAACTGCAGGTGCTGTTTGCGATGGCCAATCTGATGCTGTCGCAGCGAACGCTGTGCGCGCCGTACAGGAAAGTTGCGTCCTGAGAGCGAGAGATCGGGAGCGATGCCCGAAAATGGCCCCGGATCGGTGATCCAGGAGTGAAAATCAGGCGCAATTCGATGTCATGAAGACAAAAATTGCAGCAGAGAGATTCCCAGGATGGAAAATCCCGGAAGGGTGGCATTGATCAGTGTTTCCCTAGCTGCTTGCGATGCATATCCCTTCTCTATAAGTAACCAGATACAACGAAGGTCATTGAGTGATCGCTTTAGAAATGGTGCTGCGGCGATAAAAGGAAGATCGCCGTGATTCTTTGCAGGAAGAACTGCGGTCAGGATACCTGCTTCCACGCATGTTTTGATAATTTCCTCCCATGGCGACAATTCTACTCGCATCGTTTCTTGGGCCAATTTTTCTATATCGCCAAGGCCAGACCAAACAGTTTCAATTTCCTTGAGCTTACACACCTAAGCATCCCCAGTTTGTTGCAATCTTATCTCAGCTATGTATCAATTGAGCTATGTTGCAGAGTGGAGAGCTCTAACTCTTTTTCCAAAAAGTCGGCATAGAGGCGGCTAAATAAAGCTGCGCGCCCGTTGCACCATACGACAAGTGGTCAGCAAGAAGGAATACATCCCATCGCCATCCAACAGCCGGATTTATGCCCGCCTTACCTTGATTACAAAGGCTTTGCGGTTTACTGCTCGATCGTTCGCTGACCCGATGCGCCTTCTATCCAATTCTTGTTCATCGACTCACGGTCTCGCTCACCCTTCAAAATACCCGGTCGCCTTCGTGCAGTTTGTGCCTCACTTATTTTGCTTAATCAACTTACCGTGAGATTTTCACCCGCAAGAATGCGTCCCAGTTGGGCACACAACGAGAACGGTAGGGTGGTTAGCGATATTGTGAAAACGCGGACACGTGACTTGTATGCAAGGTGTCACTCTAAATTCTGCACCTGCTCACGCATTTGCTCGATCAGGACTTTGAGTTCGATGGAAATTTTCGATACTTCCGCATCTACCGATTTTGAGCCCACCGTGTTCGCTTCGCGGTTGAGCTCCTGCATCAGGAAATCCAGCCGTTTGCCGATTGCGCCGCCTTTGCGCAAAACCCGTTCCACTTCTTCAAAATGAGCCTGCAGGCGGGACAGTTCCTCGTCTACATCGATTTTGCCGGCAAATAGCGTCAATTCTTGCCGAATACGCTCATCATCGCAATTTATCATGGCGTCGCGCAAGCGGGCTTTGATCTTTTCCTGGAACGCCACAAGCAAGGCGGGAATACGCGGCGCTACTTCCGCTGCCAGGGAGCGCATCCTCGAAAGACGCTCAAGCAGGACAACTTTAAGTTTTTCGCCTTCGCGGGCACGTGCCGCCGCCAACTCATGCAGGGCAGCGGCCAGCAATTCCAGACAAGGTTCGCGCAGGCTCTCTGCCGGCAGTGAATTGGCCCTCAACATTCCGGGCCAGCGAAGAATATCCGCTACCTCAAGACCATGGGCGTCGGGTAGCGCGTCCCTGACGGTACGGTTCAGCGCCAGTAGTTTTTGCAACAGGTCAGCGTTGATATGCTGCAGATCTTCGGTATTCGCGATCCCGGAAAAGCTTACGCGGCATTCGATTTTTCCACGATTCAGCCGGGCGGTCAGAAATTCACGCATCGTCACTTCCAGCAAGCGGAATTCGTCGGGCAGGCGGAACTGGATATCCAGATAGCGGTTATTAACTGAGCGCAGCTCCAGATTCAGTGAACCTTGGGGCAATTCGCGGGCAACCACGGCATAGCCGGTCATGCTGTAGATCGTCGCTAACTCATCCACTGACAGGTCCTGATAGGTTAAAATAGGGAGCGATGGGGATTATCGCATATGATCGTCGCAGATATGCATGACGAGTTTGCACCCTTACTCCAATCGCCGGTAAAACGCCGCCGTTACAAAATCATCTAGAGAATCACAACCATGCGTCCCAGCAATCGCACGCCGGCTCAACTTCGTTCGGTTCAAATTACCCGCCATTACACCAAGCATGCTGAAGGTTCGGTGCTGATCGAGTGTGGCGATACCAGGATATTATGTACAGCCAGCCTGGATGAGAAAGTACCCCCGTTTCTACGTGGCAAAGGGCAGGGCTGGCTCACTGCGGAATATGGCATGCTGCCACGTTCCACTAACGAACGCATGCAGCGCGAAGCAGCCAAGGGCAAGCAATCCGGGCGCACGATGGAAATCCAGCGCCTCATCGTGCGCGCACTGCGCTCAGTAATGGATTTGACGAAACTGGGCGAGCGCACCATCCAGATCGATTGCGATGTCATCCAGGCCGATGGCGGTACACGCACCGCCAGCATTACCGGGGCTTTTGTCGCGCTGCACGATGCGGTAGAAAAGCTGTTACGCCAGCAGATGATAGATGCTACGCCGATACTAAGTCATGTTGCAGCGGTCTCGGTCGGCATGTACGAGGGGGTGCCGGTGCTCGACCTCGATTATCTTGAAGACTCCCGCTGCGACACCGACATGAACGTCGTCATGACCGGCGATTCTGGCCTGGTGGAAATGCAAGGGACTGCGGAAGGGGTGCCGTTCAGCCGCCACGACCTGGACGCCATGGTAGATCTGGCGCAGCAGGGGATACAGGAATTGATCGCAATTCAAAAAGTCGCATTGGCCGCCCGATAAAGAGCTGATATGCAAAAACTGGTAATCGCCAGCAGTAATTCCGGCAAGTTGCGGGAAATCGGCCAACTGCTGAAGCCGCTGGGGATCGAAGTATTGCCCCAGTCTGCATTCAATGTTACTGAATCGGAAGAGCCGTATTGCACTTTCATCGAAAATGCCCTCGTCAAGGCGCGCCATGCCAGCAGATGCACGGGGCTACCGGCTTTGGCGGACGATTCCGGTATTTGCGTGAACGCCTTAAATGGCAAACCGGGCATTCTATCGGCACGGTACGCGGGCGAGCCCAGGTCGGACGAGCGCAATAATCAGAAGCTGGTCGATGCGTTGCAAGACCAGGCCAACCGCAAAGCTCACTATTACTGCGTAATCGTGCTCTTGCGCCACCCCGACGATCCGCAGCCCCTTATTGCCGACGGAACGTGGCATGGTGAAATTGCGCTTCGGCCACGCGGGACCGGAGGCTTTGGGTACGATCCTTACTTTTTTCTGCCGGACCTCGGTAAAACTGCTGCGGAGCTTCCGGCGGAGCAGAAGAATCGAATTAGCCACCGCGGTAAAGCACTGGCTCGGCTCGTTGAACGAATCCGCGAAGAAACGCTCTGAGCCAGGACTGCGTCCTGGGATCGGCGAAAAGATTGATCCGGCTAACAAAACCAGCTGTTGTTGATTGGATTCCGGGTCAAATCCGGATGACGAGATTCATATTGTTTTCTTGCAGGACCGGTAATCCTGAATCCGGCAGTTGATCGCTCATTTGTCAGCTCATTGTCAACCAAGCGCTATAACCGAAAAGGATTTTCGTACCCATGAGCTTCACCTTTTTGGTGAGCTCGCTACGGGGCGGATCTAGGATATTCAATCATCGCTGAAACGATATTTTCTTTTGTTTGTCATCTCCCCTATTAGTCATGACAACAATTATTTCTCCTGCACTCATACTGGGTTCTCAGTCGCCGAGACTGAAATCGCTGCCCCCCCTAAGCCTGTACGTTCATATTCCATGGTGCATGAAAAAATGCCCCTATTGCGATTTCAACTCCCATGAGGTTCGCGATCAGGATGGCGTGCCCGAGACTGAGTATGTGGCGGCGCTTATTCGTGACCTGGAAGCGGCGGTGCCGCAAGTTTGGGGCCGCAAGGTGGTCAGCGTGTTTTTCGGCGGCGGCACCCCAAGCCTGTTCAGTGCCCGGTCCATAGACGAACTCCTCGGTGCCGTGCGGGCCTTGCTGCCGCTCGAACTTTTCGCCGAGGTGACGCTGGAAGCCAATCCCGGCACTTTCGAGGCGCAAAAATTCGCCGATTTTCGCGCGGCCGGGATCAATCGCTTATCCGTCGGTATCCAGAGCTTCAACCCCAGGCATCTTAAATCTCTGGGCCGAATACACGACGACAACGATGCGCAGCGAGCCGTTGAGATCGCCCTGAAAAATTTCGACAATGTGAATCTCGATCTGATGTATGGCCTACCGAACCAGACACTGGAGGAAGCCCGCAACGATATCGAGACCGCAGCCAGGTGTGGTGTTGCACACATCTCGGCCTATCATCTGACGCTGGAACCCAACACGCTGTTTCATCGCTATCCGCCGCCATTACCTGACGATGATCTGGCTGCGGAAATGCAGATAATGGCCGAGCAAACACTCGCGCAGGAAGGCTATATCAATTATGAAACTTCAGCATTTGCCCGATTGGGCCGAGAATCGCATCACAACATGAACTACTGGTTATTCGGCGATTATCTCGGGATCGGAGCAGGTGCGCATAGCAAGATTAGCTTTGCCGACAGGATCGTGCGCCAGATACGCTACAAGCAACCCAGGGAGTACCTCGCCAAAACCGCCCAGGCCACGCCGGATGCCGGCCCGCCTGTCATGGAACAGCATGAAGTAGGGCGGAACGACCGTGGGTTTGAATTCATGATGAACGCGCTACGCCTTACGAAAGGCTTTGCCACGGAAATGTTCACGGAGCGTACCGGCCTGCCCATCACCCGCATACAGCGCCAGCTTGACGAGGCCGAGCAACGAGGCCTGATTACGCGCGATTATCGACGCATTGCGCCTACGCTCACCGGCAGGCGTTTTTTGAATGATCTGTTGCAAATCTTCCTTCCCGAGAAAAGTAACGACTAGCCCGGATGTTTCATAAATTCGCGTGATGATTGCGCAGGATTTTTTTTGTAGGGAGATTTTGTGAAAGAGTGGCGTAGTTATTCATACGCCCGACTGAACGAAATTTTCATATGAAACAAAAGACCAGCGAGGGCGCGCGTCAATTTATGAAACATCCGGGCTAGGTATAGCTCGTTACTTTTTTCGGAATATCAAATCCCACACCCCGTGCCCTAACCGCAAACCACGCTGTTCGAATTTGGTCAAAGGCCGATATTCCGGACGTGGCGCATAATCAACTACAGTATTGGCCAGCTGCGGTTCACTGCATAATACCCGCAATATTTGATCCGCATATTCCTCCCAATCGGTCGCGGCGTGGATATAACCGCCGGGCTTCAGATGCCGGCACAGCAGCGCGATGAATTCCGGCTGTATCAATCGGCGTTTGTGGTGGCGGGCCTTGGGCCAGGGGTCAGGAAAAAAGATGTGTACGCCGTCCAGGCATTCCAGTGGCAACGCGTGCTGCAGCACTTCCACCACGTCATGCTGGAAAATGCGTATATTCGTCAGTCCAAGTTCTTCGATTTGCTTGAGCAAACTGCCGACACCGGGCGTGTGAACCTCAGCGGCGAGATAGTCGTTCTGTGGATGCGCCTTGGCGATAATGGCCGTGGTCTCACCCATGCCGAAGCCAATCTCCAGGAATCTGGGCGCGCTCCTGCCGAAGATGGTTTCGAGATCGAGCAGGCTTGCCGTAGCGCTTTCGGTGAACGGAACGCCATATAGGGGCATCAATGTTTCGTGAGCGCGACGCTGCGCATTCGAGACACGACCCTGGCGGAGAACAAAGCTTCGGATGGGACGATGCTCTGCCATTTATAAAAAATCTGAAGAACGGGCAGTGATCAGGATTTGTCTCTGTCTTTTTGCTGGTGGCTGCCGGCAATGGTCCCATCGACTGGCGAACTGGGGCTGGCATTGTAAAGCTTCTTGGCCATGCGTCCAGCCAGATAGGCTTCGCGACCCGCTTCCACCGCTTTTTTCATGGCGGAAGCCATCAGTACCGGATTGCGCGCGGCAGCAATTGCGGTGTTCATCAGGACACCGTCGCAACCTAGCTCCATAGCGATAGCCGCGTCCGAAGCCGTGCCGACCCCTGCATCCACTATTACCGGAACGTTGGCATTTTCTATTATGATCTGCAAATTCCAAGGGTTAAGAATACCCATGCCGGAACCGATCAGTGAGGCCAGCGGCATCACTGCCACACAGCCGATTTCTTCCAGTTGCCTGGCTGCGATAGGATCATCCGAGGTATAAACCATTACCTGGAAACCTTCCTTTATCAAAATTTCAGCAGCTTTGAGGGTTTCCATCATGTTGGGGTAGAGGGTTTTCGGATCGCCCAGCACCTCCAGCTTTACCAGCGTGTGGCCATCCAGTAATTCGCGCGCAAGGCGCAAAGTGCGCAAGGCGTCGTCCACCGTGTAGCATCCGGCCGTATTGGGCAACAAGGTATATCGGGATGGCGGCAGCACGTCCAGCAGGTTTGGTTCATCGGGGTTCTGGCCAAGATTGGTCCTGCGAATCGCTACCGTTATAATTTCCGCGCCACTGGCATCGACCGCTGCGCGAGTCTCGTCAAAATCCTTGTATTTTCCGGTGCCTACCAGAAGTCTGGAAGAATAAGCCTTGCCGGCGATGACGATATTGTCCACCCTTAGCCCCCCCCTACGGCCACGACGATTTCGAGCTGATCGCCTTCCGCCAGGATGGGCTGGTCGAACTTGCTGCGAGGGATGATTTCGCCATTTCGCTCTATGGCGATACGCTTGCCTTGCAATCCCATGTGCTCCAGCAATTGTGTCACGTTCAGCGTCATGGCATCTGCGTCCCGAGCTCCTGTTTCCGCAGGCGAGACGGGAAAGCGTTGTGGTTGACCATTAACGATAAGTTGTATCATTTTTAAAAGTCGCTTGAAGGGGATACGCTGGGATTAACTGTGACTTGGCTTGAGCAATAACGTTCTTTTTGATGCTGCTTTAATGCTGATTATACGGTGGAGCAGCCTCATAGTCGACAATCGGGACTGCTATACATTCGTCTGACCTACTCTGCCTTTACCTCGATGGTCGCGCGAAGGAACTTGCTTTTCCCGAGAACGGCGGCAAATATTTTACCGCTATCTCCAACTCCGGCGGCGCACGCGTTATCAGTTACGTGTAGCGACCTGCATTTCAAACTTGACCGACCAGCATTCAACGGCTTTTTCGACCGAGAATAACTGCATCTATCCACCCCCGCAAACCGGAGATAATTGCTAATGAACTTGCATTCATCCCTGCGACCTGCATTCCATTGAGGCCGACCAGGAATAACTGCATCTGACCGAGCGCCCAAAAAGCCTCCAACAGGTCCAGTTTCTGGATGAAGATTGTTGAACCGAGTTTATGGAAGTGGCACGCCGGGGTTCGCCATACCGAGCACATCGGCATCAATCGGGTTCCAACAAACGGGCGTTTTTTGTACCAACACCTGTCCACGTTTTTGATTGCAGTTATTCCTGGCTCGAAACCACGCTGGATGCTGGTCGGACCAGTTTGAAATGCAGGTTAAACCCTTCCAAGACGGTGCAGCCAGCTCTACCCGTTGCGTTATTCCCTCCAAATCCCCCGAATCTCTGCGAGGGGACTTGGGGAGGATAACCAGAATTCAACGGGTGGGAATTAGCGGCTTGTTGCTTCATCGTCAAATCTACCCCACCCTTACCCATGAGGGCAAGGGCTATCCCCCACTCCCGAGGCGAGTACAAGTGAGAGGATGTTTATTAACCTTGACATAGTTTCGTTTATAAACGAAGATATATTATGTATGAAATACGGCACTATCTGACTGAAGAAAATAAGAATATCTATCTTGACTGGCATCGCAAGCTGCGCGATGTGACGGCAAGGATTGCGATAGATCGGCGCGTGAACCGTATCGAGTTGGGCAACTTTGGCGATCACAGGTTTTGCCGTGATGGTGTATGGGAATTACGCATTGATGTGAATGCGGGGTTTCGAGTGTATTACGCTATCGCGGATAAGAAAGTTGTATTGCTTCTGTGTGGTGGTGACAAGCGGACGCAGGACGCGGATATCGACCGTGCTTGTGAATACTGGCAAAACTGGCAAAGGAGAACAAATGATGAAAGATAGAACGCATGATGAAGCAATGGCCGAGGTGTACCGGGAAGACCCCGCGTATGCCGTCCAGTTGCTCAACAGCATTCTTGAGGACGGCGATCAAAGCGAGCTTTTGATTGTGCTTAGGCAAATGACAAAAGCGTTTGGCGGCATGCAAGCCGTAGCCGAACAGGCACATCTGAACCCGACACAGCTTTATCGTACTTTGTCGCCTGAAGGCAATCCTGCACTGAGCAGCTTTTCCGCGATTCTCAAGGTAATGGGACTGCGCCTTGCCGTGCAATCTGTAAAGACAGAGGGTGTCCATGCGTAATCTCACCATTGGAACTGGAGAGCAAATGTGGGCGAAAAACCCTACTGATGTATGAGGCAGCGGGTTATGTAGCAGAGTGACATGACTTCGCAGCGCATGGCCCAGGACTTTCGATGTGGGCGAGAACCAATCATGCACCGGAACCTCATTTCCTATTGAATCAAGAACACGAAGAGGCTGCCGTTATTGAACATGCGGGGGCGGTGTGTTGATCCAGTCAGCTTGGAGTCGAAGGTATGATTGACGACGATAAACAACCATCTATGAGCGTCCACAAGCAATTGATGGAAACCTAAAAATCTGCCTCAGTAGAATATGATCAAATTTATGGGAAGTCCGGATAGGCTACTCTAGGGGGTAGAGATTGAAAAAACTATTTTTGCTCGCGTTAATAATTCTGGCAATTGGTGGATGTGACAAAACACCAACCCATACAATTTATGGCAACGATAAGCCGCCTGCACCACTTGCGGTAAATCTGGATAAGGCAGGTGTCCAGCAACGGAGGGGCGGCGATTTCACTTGGGTATGCGCTGCCCAAGTATCTACCCAGCGATTCGCTATGCTACAAAAACATGGATGATTCAAAGTGTGGCGACGATTTGTCGCTGCCACAAAAGATCTCGCCTTAAAAACGGACATAAAGGCAGTATTTACGACGCTCAAACTGAAACAATAAAGAGTTTTCGAGCTAAAGGTACAGCTATTTCTTCAATCGCTAATCCAACGGTAAAGCATTTATTTTGTCATGGCATCTTACTGCTATAGCGGCTATAACGCTGTTTCCATCGTATAATTCGCCCATGAAGCGGGTGTAGCTCAATGGCAGAGCAGAAGCTTCCCAAGCTTACGACGAGGGTTCGATTCCCTTCACCCGCTCCACCTTTCCCGGCCTATGAACCGTTATCCCAGATATGCTTTAATCATATTTGTTGCTGCCCTGACGATTCTGCTGCCCGGTCTCGCCATCTATATTGCCGCAACTTTCGACCCTAACGCCTACAAGCCTCAGATCATCCAGCTGGT
>JBDSOQ010000062.1:0-10279 GCA_039914755.1 Nitrosospira sp.
CGGCTACTCGGCCTGTCACTGGTGCCACGTCATGGCGCATGAATGTTTCGAAGACGCGCAGGTTGCCGCAATGATGAACCAGCATTTCGTGAATATCAAGGTAGATCGCGAAGAACGTCCAGATATCGACCAGATTTATCAGATGGCCCTTTATATGCTGACCCGGCGTAATGGCGGATGGCCACTGACGCTGTTTCTGACGCCGGATCAAAAGCCATTCTTCGGCGGCACGTATTTTCCTAAAGCACCTCGGCATGGTCTGCCGGGTTTTCTCGATTTATTGCCGCGCTTGGCAGAGACATATCATGTCCGAGGTGAGGAGATCGAGCGACAAGGCGAATCGCTACTGAAATCGCTTGCCAACATGCTTCCGTCAGGAAACCTGGAAGCACCGGCATTTTCGGAGCAACCGCTCGACCAGGCGCTGGCGGAGCTGGAAAACCGCTTCGATTCAGTCAATGGCGGCTTTGGGGACCCCCCAAAATTCCTCCACCCCACGGAACTGGAGTTTTGTTTGCGCCGCCACTTTGCTGCAGGGAATGGCAAAGCCTTGCACATGGCATCCTATACCCTGCAAAAGATGGCAGAGGGCGGCGTCTACGATCAGTTGGGCGGCGGCTTCTGCCGTTACAGCACGGATGAGCGCTGGCATATTCCGCATTTCGAGAAGATGCTTTATGACAACGGACCATTACTGCGGCTTTACGCCGATGCGTGGCTTGCCACCCGTAATCCCCTGTTTGAACAAGTGGTGGAGGAAACGGCCGAATGGGTAATGCGGGAAATGCAGGCGCAAGGGAAAAACGGAACGGATGGAGAAACCATCGGTGGTGGTGGTTATTATTCGACGTTGGATGCCGATTCCGAAAACGAGGAAGGCAAGTTCTATGTGTGGGACCGCGATGAGGTAGCGCAAACCGTGTCGCCGGAAGAATATGCCGTGGTTGCGCCCCATTACGGCCTTTTGGATAACCCCAACTTCGAGCACAGGCACTGGAATCTGGAAATTGCACAGCCGCTTGCGGTCTTGGCCGTGAATGCCGGCATCAGCCGGGAGGAAGCACAACATAGGCTCGCGTCGGCGCGGAGCAAACTTTTCCGCAAACGGGAATTACGCGTGCATCCTGGCCGTGACGAAAAAATTCTCACCAGCTGGAACGGGCTGATGATTAAGGGAATGGCGCGCTGCGGCCGTGTATTCGAGCGGGACGATTGGGTGCAATCGGCTACCCGCTCGGTTGATTTCATTCGCTCCACGCTATGGAGAGACAACCGCCTGCTTGCCACCTATAAGGATGGCAAGGCGCATCTCAACGCATACCTCGACGATTATGCGTTTCTTTTGGATGGGCTGCTGGAACTGATGCAGGCTGAGTTTCGTCAAGCTGACCTGGAATTTGCCGTTGCGCTGGCAGAGGTGTTACTGGAGCAATTCGAGGACAAGCAGGCGGGCGGTTTTTTCTTTACCAGCCATGATCATGAAAAACTGATACATCGTCCCAAGCCTGCTCACGACAACGCCACGCCTTCAGGCAACGGCGTGGCGGCGTATGCTCTGCAGCGATTAGGGCATCTGCTCGGAGAATTTCGCTATTTGCAGGCAGCGGAGCGCACGCTGGGTTTGTTCTATCCTGCCATTTCCCGCTACGCGAGTTCCTGTTGCAGCCTGCTGACGGCATTGGAGCTATCGCTGACGCCGCCGCAAATCGTCATCCTGCGCGGTCAGCGGCATGCGCTGGCAGAATGGAAAGATGCGTTGCGGTGCATTTCTCCATACGCCCTTGTATTTGCGCTGCCTCTGGAACTTGTCGGGCTACCGCCGAGTCTGAATAAACCGGTAGCAACAAGTAGTGCTGTCAACGCCTGGGTCTGCCACGGCGTTAAATGCTTACCGGAGATCTCTGACTTGCAGCAATTGCTGAGCGTCTGCGAAATGAGGTAAGATAGGTCCGCCTTTCTAAAATTAATCAACGGATAAAGGAGCGAGAGTATGAAAGCTGTCTGGATAGGAATGGTTGCGGCATCAGCCCTGTTAATGGTGGGTACCGCGCAAGCGAATGCGGACCTGGCAAAAAGCAGTGGTTGCCTGAATTGCCACACGGTGGACAAAAAACTGGTCGGACCCGCGTTAAAGGATATCGCCGCCAAGTATAAAGCTGACCCGGCTGCCGCAGACAAGCTGGCAGTGAAAATACAGAAGGGAAGCCAGGGAGTCTGGGGTCCGATTCCGATGCCGCCGAATGCAAAGGTCAATGATGCCGATGCCAAAACTCTGGCACAGTTTATTCTGTCGCTCAAATAAACCTGGGTTGAGTTAAAAAAAGCCGGCGCTTGATGTGCCGGCTTTTTTGTTTGCCATTGCGCAAGGCTGTGGCGTGGAGTAAAGATGCTTTCCTGCAATTTATTCCGAATTATAAAAAATGCTTTTGTGTGCTTGTTCATGGACAACACATGAGCTGGTTCGCGTCGAACCTGCTGAGCGCATTCCTGATGCCGCCGTTCAGTGTCATTCTTTTAGGCGCTGCAGGGATTTTGCTTCTGAAACGTAGGCCGGAGTTAGGTAAGCTTATGGTATTGTCAGCACTGGCCTTGCTTTATTTGCTGTCCATTCCGTTCGTCGCCGAGGCCCTTCTGCAAAGGCTGGAGACGCCGCCCGAACACGGCCCTTTTGATAACGATGCGCAGGCAATCGTCGTGTTGGGTGGCGGCACTTACTATCAGGCGCCAGAATATGGCGACGATACTGTCGGCCGCTATAGCCTGCAGCGCATACGCTACGCGGCGGAACTGCATCGCCGCACGGGCAAACCCATCCTGGCGACGGGCGGCACTCCGCCGGGAAGCAAGTCATCCGAAGCGGCACAAATGAAAGCGGTGCTGGAAAAGGAGTTCCGGGTTCCGGTCAAGTGGACGGAAGGCGCTTCGCGAAACACCCGTGAAAACGCCTATAAGAGCTTCGCAATACTCAACAAGGATGGGATCAAGCAAATCGCACTCGTCACTCATGCCTGGCACATGCCAAGAGCGGCAAGGGAATTTGAACAGGCCGGCTTCGAGATTGTTCCCGCTGCGACTGCGTACACTACCCGCTATAAAACGGATATATTCGCATTTATTCCCACGGCAGCCGCACTGCAAAAAAGCAGCCTGTTCTTCCATGAAGTCATCGGCATAGCGTGGTATCGGCTGACGTCGGCTTTCGGGTAAACGTCGCTCTTCGAACGAAGCTGCGATTTACTTGTGCATGTTCGCAGCGCGCCGAAGTGCAATAAGCCAAGCGATTGCGTCGCTGATCAGCATGTCATGGTATTCGCTGCTATCTGGAGTTGGGATTAAAATAACATCTGGATATTTTTGGAAAAAACCGCATGAAAACACGTATTAAATGGAATGATGGCATGAGTTTTCTGGCTGAATCCGGCAGCGGCCATGTCATGCTGATGGATGGGCCACCGGAAGCCGGCGGCAGAAATCTCGGGCCGCGTCCGATGGAAATGTTGCTGATGGGGACCGGCGGTTGCGCAGCTTTCGACGTGGTGCTGATTCTGCAAAAGAGCCGCCAGGATATCAGCGATTGCGTGGTGGAAATCGAGGCGGAACGGGCCCCGCAAGAACCCAAGGTATTCACCCATATTCACTTCCATTTTATCCTGACCGGAAAAAAGCTGAATCCCCAGCAAGTAGAGCGGGCGATCGTCCTTTCCGCGGAAAAATACTGCTCAGCCTCGATAATGCTGGGAAAAACCGCGAGACTGACACACGACTTTGAAATCGTGGAAAGCTGAGCTAAACCTGAGTATCGCAGGTTGGAAGGACAGTCGGAAGGGGTAGAGTGAGCTCACCAAAAAGGTGAGGTTCATGGAGCACCAAAATTCTTTCGGGTGTTGGCGTTGAAGGTAAATGAGCTGAAAAATGAGCGGTCAACTGCGGGATGCAGGTTCAAGCCTTTGGTTCAAACCCAATATGCCGTTTTCGTCATCACTTTAGACCCCAGCTTCATCATCAGCTTCACAGGCATGGGCAAATCCACGCCACCCTGAGACATGGCGGCGGTAGCGTGACCCGCTTCGTCGATTTGCATTTGTGCGACGATGGCGCGGCTTTTCCCGTCGTTATGCGGCAAGCGTTTTAAATGTCCCGCCAGGTGGGATGTCACCTGGCGTTCGGTTTCTGCAAGAAACCCAAGGTTCCATTTATCGCCGAGTGTGCCCGCCAACGCACCCATGGCGAGTGATCCGCCATACCATAACGGATTCAACAGGCTCTTGCGCCCGCTCAATTCCGCAATACGCCGCTCGGTCCAGGCAAGATGTTCGGTTTCTTCGCGCGCCGCCTGCGCCAGGGTATGTTGCACCTCTGCGTTACGCGCAGTCAGCGCCTGCCCCTGATATAGCGCTTGCGCGCAAATTTCGCCGGTATGATTGATGCGCATCAGTGCGGTGGATTCACTTTTCTCCGAATCGCTCAATTCGACTTCGGGCAGCTCAGTTCCCGGGACGGGCCGCAGTGTTTGCGCCGGCGTCAACAGCGTGCGCAGTGCGTGATCGAAACCGATAATGAATTTATCCAGATTCGGCATGGCAATCCTAAGCAAACGATACTAAATTAAATTCGAGAGGTTACATTCATCTGCCGCGCTATGAGCGTAACCGGATGCAACACTTCAATTCCTGATCCGGCCTCGCGCAGCGCGCTTGCAACATGCATGGCACAACCCACATTTGATGTGGCGAGATAACGTGCCCCGCTTGCATTTACTGCGGCGATTTTATCATGCAGCAGCACTTTTGCCATCTCTGGCTGGTCGAGAAAATATGTCCCGGCGGCACCGCAGCATTGATCGTTTCCAGCCAGCGGAGTGATCTGCGCGCCGGGAATGCGCGCGAGCAGCGCATAGGGAGAGGTGGAACCGCGCAAAACATTGCGTAAACTACAGGGTTCGTGCACTGCGATTTTATGCCCCAATGGCGCTAGCGTTATGCCATCCCATCCCTCAGCTATTGCCAGAAACGCACTGATGTCCATGACTTTGGCCGAAAACCGCTTGCTCGGCAGCATATCCCCGGCGCGCTCGTTCCCAGCTTCCCATCCTGACGCAGACCCTTTTGAGCCTAGCGATGGGGACGAAATGGGATACTCCGCCAACTGCACGCCGCAACCCGACGCCGTGCTGATAATCGCCTCCAGATTCAGCCCATCAAAAGCACTGATATTCCGATGCGCAAGTTGCGCCGCCGTTTGCCTGTCACCGCTATGCTGGTGCAAGGCACCACAGCAGGTCTGCGCGGGCGGCACATGCACCGTGTAACCCAAACGATTGAGGACGACTATTGTCGCGTTGAGCGTTGCAATATCCGTCAGTCGTGCCACGCAACCGAGGAACAGGCCGACTTCTCCGCGTGGCTGTCCAGTAGCGGGATAAACTGCTTGCCATGACCCCGCGAAATTTGGCCCACCGGGCAAAGAGTAAGGCTTATCGATACGCGGCAACTGCGCTTCCAGCAAAATCAGTTTCGTTTTTCCCAATAAACCGGACTTACGCAGCAGCTTCTGCATACCGCTTCGCTGATAAAAACGTAAGAGGGGGCGCAACATATCGATACGCGTGGGTTTGCCGATTATTTCACGCTCTACCCACCGGCGAAACCAGGGTTTTGGGATCTGTGTACTTCCTCCCAGCGGTTTGGATGGGGATGCCATCATCGCACGTGTCCCGTCTATCAGTTGTCCAAAATGCACATGGTTGGGACATACGGACTCGCAGGCGCGGCAGGTCAGGCACCGGTCAATGTGTAGCGCAAAGCGCTCGTTCATTGGAATACGCCCGCCGGCAACCCCGTTCATCAGGGCGATGCGCCCTCGAGGCGAATCGGCTTCCGATTGTGTTACGCGATAGGTGGGGCAATGCGGCAGACACAGACCGCATGCAACACAACGGTTGGCTTCGGCGATCAGCGAATCCAGAGAAAAATCGGACGGGAGATCAGTGGGTTTCATGATCACATCGACCCAAAAAAGGCCGTAGACATATTTTTCATGTTTTTGCTGGCACTGCTGGCATTCGGAGAGTCTACCCCCTTAACACAGGTGAAGGATAGAGCGTCATCGGATTCTTCCATGGCTGGAAGCATCCGCCGGAAGAGTATCCTGCCGGAAACTGTTCGGTTTCGGGAAGGGCCGATGCGTATCAGACATCAATTACTGAAGAGAACACGTGGTTTAAGACAACAAAACCACGCTACAATTTCCGGACCTCCATTTTTGATACACTGACCCCTATCTTGGAAGCATTTTTTACCTCCACCGTGCTGGTAGCGCTGGCTGAAATCGGCGACAAGACTCAGCTTCTTTCATTTGTACTTGCAGCCAAGCTGCGGCAACCCTACCCGATAATGGCCGGTATTTTCGTGGCCACGCTATTCAACCATGCGCTCGCGGCGTCGGTCGGCGCATGGCTGGCGAGCCTGATCTCTCCTCAATTTCTCAGCTGGGTCGTCGGGCTATCGTTTATCGGATGCGGTCTTTGGGCGCTCAAGCCGGATGCACTGGAAGGAAACCTGCGCTTTTTTAGTGCGGGGGCATTTGTAACCACGCTAATTGCTTTCTTTCTGGCGGAGATGGGAGACAAGACGCAACTTGCAACAGTAGCGTTAGCCGCCCGCTATGATGCGCTGACAGCGGTTGTGTTGGGAACCACGCTTGGCATGATGCTTGCTAACGCACCGGCGGTCTGGATGGGCAAGGTACTTGCGGACCGTATCAATATGACGATGATGCGATGGTTTGCGGCTGCGTCGTTTTTGCTGCTGGGAATATGGTCACTGGCGGGCGGGGTACCATCTCATTGACATACCGTTGACACATTAATCCGGTCCGGTAATCCCGTAGATGTAACGTTCAAGCTGATGAATGACGAACTCGCGCCCGGAAATGGCCTCCTTGACCAGATCGCCGATTGAAATGATGCCGACCACTGCATTGTTTTCAAGCACCGGCAAGTGTCGTACCCGTATCGCGGTAACCAATGCCATGCAATCTTCAGCCGAATAGTCGGGGGTTACATATGCCACTTGCGAAGTCATGATTTCCTTAACCGGGATATCTTTCGCGGATCTATCCAGCAGGTATGCCTTACGCGCATAGTCCCTTTCAGTGAAGATACCGGCCAGTTTTCCATCCTGTAGCACCAGCAATGCACCGATGTTTTGTGCAGCCATCAATTGCATGGCGTCGTATACGGATTTGTCCGGCTCGATGCATGCACATTCGGACCCCTTGCCCTGCAGTAATTGCCTCACGGTCGCCACGGCATATCCCCCTATCCGAGTTTCGAATGTTCAAAAACTTTATCAGTTGAGTTAATCATAGCATGCAAGGAAAAAAGGGGCTGCTTCCCTACCTCGAATAGTCCAGCGGGTTGCGGACAAGGTGGCCCCCTGTTGTTCGCAACTGCAGCGTTCCAGTCTCAGCGCGCATGCGCTACAACATTCGGCTTTTATCCCCGCTGCTGAAACCAATCAGTGGCTGGTGGATATGCTTGCCGAATGCGATAACTTTAAACAGTTCACCCATTTCTGCCGGGCTTACCAACTTTTGCAACTGGTTCGTCAGCGGTAGATAGTCCCTGGTGTTCTCCACTCGGGTTTGCGCCAGAATCTCGGTTACCCCGCAGTTGATGAGAAAATATGCCTGAGTTGTATAACCCCGCAACTCAAGCCCCGAATCGATAGCGGTGCTGGCGACAGAACTGAAATCAACATGGCTGGTGATGTCCTGCAAACCCGGCAGATAAAAAGGATCGTCGTGGGCAAGATGGCGATAATGACACATCAATGTGCCGGAAGCTCGCTGGGGATGGTAATACTCATTACGTCCAAAACCATAGTCAATCAATATGATTGCGCCCCGCTGCAAAACAGCGGCGAGACTATGCATGAAATGGCGCGCGGAAAGATTGATCTCGCTGACGTACTCGCTAATATCGTTGCCAACACCACGGCTGACGTCGCCACTCGCAGCATCCGCCTGAGGATTCAACTCACGAGCAATCTCAAAAAGGACTCCCTCTACAAGAGGATGATCGCTCCATGCGAAATCACCTTCTTTTACCATCACGCCACGCTCGAACAAATCAGTTCCATGCCAGGCAACCAGATGTACCGGCATGGCGTCGAGTACTTCATTGGCAAGTATCAGCCCATCGAATGCAGGAGGCAAATGTTCCAGCCAGACAACTCGCGGCGCGAGATGCGGCGCGAATCTTTCAAATAATTCCCGCTGCCGCTGTTGTAGTTCTGCGCTGACTTCAAGAATAAAATACCGGCGGGGCAGGCTGCCGAGTTTTTCCAGTTCAAGCAGTAAATCGAGCGCGAGTTTACCCGTACCCGCCCCGAATTCGATAATATCCGCATGATCATCCACGAGTTCAAGAACCTGCGCAGCCTGCCGCGCCAGCGTGCAACCGAATAATGCAGAAATTTCCGGAGCGGTGACAAAATCGCCCGCTTCGCCGAATTTTGCTGCACCGCCGCTGTAATAACCCATGCCCGGTGCGTATAAGACCAACCTCATGTAATGTTCGAATGAAATCCAGCCGCCGGCGGCAGCAAGTTCGGCATGGATGAGTTCTTTCAAGGCACGGCTGTGCCGGAGAGCTGCTTCGCTCGGTATAGGCAGTGCCGGTAGTGGCTGCATTGGCTCTATGCTACTCTGTAATATAAAAGCGTCTATCAAATGGGGACATCGTCTTTCTCGCCTAGCGGGAATCCAGCGGCCTTCTGTAAACCTTATTTGAGAGCCGCTATGAATGATAAAAATCGAATCGAATCGTAAGTGTAGAGGAGATAGCGATGCAAGGGAAAGTGATACTCGTCACAGGGGGCGCCAGACGCGTGGGTGCGGCCACCTGTCGCAGATTGCATGCGCAGGGCGCAAATCTGCTGGTGCATTACCGCGCGTCAGAGACGGACGCACGGGCCTTGCAGACCGAACTTAATCAGGCACGGCCCGGCTCAGTGGCACTGGCTCAGGCCGACCTGCTGGATATCGGGCGGCTGCCCGACTTGATCGACGAAACCATAAAGCATTTCGGAAAACTCGACGCGCTCGTTAATAACGCTTCCAGCTTTTTCCCCACTCCTCTGGGAGAAATCAAGGAGAGCATGTGGAATGATCTGATCGGCACCAATCTGAAGGTCCCTCTGTTTCTGTCGCAGGCGGCAGCGCCGCAACTCAGGGAACATCATGGCTGCATCGTCAATATTGTCGATATTCACGAGAAATGGCCGCTGAAAGGATACGTGGCATACAACGCTGCAAAGGGCGGCCTGGCCTCGCTTACCCGATCGCTCGCGCTGGAGCTTGCGCCCGAAGTCCGGGTAAATGGCATTTCTCCCGGTCCCATTCTATGGCCTGAAGAGGGCGAGTGGGCAGATGAGGCATCTCGCCAGCACATCATCGACAGGACACTGCTCAAGCGAACGGGTGAACCGGAAGACATCGCCAGAACGGTGGCTTTCCTGATTGCGGACGCGCCTTATATTACCGGCCAGATCATTGCCGTGGATGGAGGACGTAGCGTTAATCTGTAATAAATGTAGGTTGGGGGTGACGAAGGAACCCAACGTTTATTTCCAATGCCATGATATGTTGGGGTTCGTGCCTCACCCCAACCTACACATAGGTTGGAGTAAGGCACAGTGCACCCCAACAACCCCAATTATTCACCAAATCCGCTATTCACGACATCCGGTGTAACATCCCCACCCCATCCCGCCGGATAAATTCCCCGCCGCACGTATTCATGAAACGTCGAGTACGGCCAATTCGCTAGCGTACACGTATGACCATGTTTGACGGGGTTGTAATGGATATAATCGGCGTGCTCCGCGAAATCCCTTTCGTCCCGGATGAGGTGTTCCCAATAGCGTCGTTGCCATATTCCACGCTCTCCTTTTGCCTGTCTGCTGGCACTGCGAGGTTCTCCTTCCGAAATCCGGCGTGAGAATCCAGCTTTGATCAGCATCCAGCGCTTCGGAAAATCCGCATCGCCTTCCGGCATTGTCCACATCGCGTGCAGGTGATCAGGCAGAATTACCATCGCGTCTATTTGGAATGGGTGTCTGCCTTTGACTTCCCGCATCACCTTGCGCAACACATCCACATGATCCACTAATAACGTGCGGTTTCGTTCCAGCAAGTTAACAGTGAAGAAATAGGTTCCGCCTTTCACATCTGCGCGTCGATAGCGCATGCATTGCATCCTCATGTAGGTTGGGGT
>JBDSOQ010000182.1:0-3190 GCA_039914755.1 Nitrosospira sp.
CCTGGAAAATCGGGACCCCGTAAGTTCGTTCCAAAGCGGTTTTGACTTCCTCGCTTGGATAGCTGACCGGCTCCAGGTTCTGGCGGCGGCGTAGATAAGGATGGACCATGCCTCCCTGAATCGGCCCTGGACTAACAATGCCGACTTCTATTACCAGATCATAGAAATTCCGCGGCCTCAAGCGCGGCAGCATGGACATCTGTGCCCGAGACTCGATCTGGAAAACACCGATGGTGTCGGCTTTGCAGATCATGTCGAAGGTGGTTTCATCTTCCGCCGGGATATCCTGCATCTGGAATGGCTTGCCGTGCCGTATAGAAACCAGATCAAGCGTGCGGCGGATGGCCGATAGCATACCCAGTGCGAGTACATCGATTTTCATCAGCCCTACCGCTGCAATATCGTCCTTATCCCATTGGATAATGCGGCGATCCGGCATGGCGGCATTCTCGATGGGGACAATGCGGCACAGCTTGTCGCGGGTAATGACAAAACCACCTACATGCTGCGATAAGTGACGTGGAAACCCATATAAGGCCGGGATCAGTTGAATCAGCTTCCGGATGACGGAGCTATCGGGATCGAAACCGTTTTCAATCAGCCGTGTAGAAATATCCGAGGTCTTGTCCCACCAGGCAAAAGAACCGGATAACCGTTTGGTGCGTTCGATATCGAGCCCCAGCGCTTTGCCGATGTCCTGGACCGCCGAGCGGGTACGGTATGTGATTACCGTTGCTGCTATCGCAGCACGGTCCTGACCATACTTCCGATAGATATGTTGAATAACCTCTTCCCGGCGTCGATGCTCGAAATCGACATCGATATCAGGGGGCTCATTACGTTCTTTCGAAATAAACCGTTCAAACAGCAGGCTGCTGCGTTCCGGATCAATCTCGGTAATACCCAGGCAATAGCAGACCGCAGAATTGGCCGCCGATCCGCGTCCCTGGCAGAGAATGCCGCGCGACCGGGCGAACTTTACGATATTGAATACCGTCAGGAAATAGGGCTCATAGTTCAGGTCGGCGATCAGCTTCAATTCATATTCGACCTGTTTCCTGACTTTGACCGAGACGCCTTCCGGAAACCGTCTTGCCATGCCCTCCTCGACCATGCGTCGCAGATAGGCGGCATACGTCTCGCCGGTTCCTGCTGATTCATCAGGATATTCATAGCGCAACTCGTCCAGCGAGAAAGTACAACGCGCTGCAATCGAAACAGCCTCCTGCAAGAGCCGTGGCGAATAGATTTCTGCCAATTGCAATCTTGTACGCAGATGCTGTTCCGCATTAGGCTGGAGAGAATAGCCGCATTCCGAAAGCGGCTTGCCGATACGGATGGCCGTCATCGTATCGTGCAGGGGTTTGCGGGAACTGTCATGCATGGTGACATCGCCAGCGGCCACGAGCGGTATCCCTGTGATAGCCGCAGTCTGCCGTATCCGTTCGAGTAGATGATCCTCGCCGGCATGAAGCAATAGCTCGACAGCAGTCCAGCAGCGGCCAGGGAATAGCGACAGTGCCCAGCGCATGTCACTTACCAGACAGGCTTCCGTTTGAGTAGAACGAGGAATCAATAAAATCAGACAATCCCGCAACAGGGCGAGATGGGGCGCATCAGGGCAGCTTTCGAAATCTGCGCGGCTTATACGATAAGCCCCTTTCTTGTCACGCTGTCTTGCCAGCGTTATCAGTTCGCATAGATTGCCGTAGCCTTCCCGATTCATGGCCAGACAGACCAGCCGCAGCCCATCCTCCAGGATAAATTGGCTTCCGATCAGAAGAGGGAGGCCGGCTTTTTTTGCTTCAGAATGAGCCCGCACGACCCCGGCCATGGAACACTCATCCGTTATGGCCAGTGCGCTATAGCCCAGGCTTACCGCACGTTCAACCAGTTCTTCCGGAAAGGAAGCGCCTTTCAGAAAACTGAAGCTGGAGCAGCAGTGCAGTTCAGCGTAGGGAGGAGGGAAAGAATATATATTCAAACTAAATCCGGTAGTTGACCGCTCATTTAATAGATCAGTATCGTGATTAATAACAATATTTCATATTATTTGACGCTCACCTTCCGGGTGAGGGCGCTACGGGGTGAATTGCACAGTTTTTGCGGCACATGGCTGCGTTGCAACTTCTTGGAATGGAGCGACCATTCCAAGAAGTTGCGCCTTGCCCTGCACCCCAAAAACAGTACACTTCACCCCGTCCAACTACCGGATTTAGGTTCAAGTGAATACCGAATAGTGAATGCCCGAAATGGAGGCAAAGCCGGTTTATCCAAACAACCCCTGCAAATACCAGTCTTTTTTCTTATTTTTCCCCGCTGGGTCGTATTCGCAGTAAATCCATAACAATTGGCCAAGATTGTTTTCCGCAATAAAATAGTCGCGCGTGATCGCGCCATCGTCCCACCAGCCTGCCTCGATTCGTTCCGGTCCTGAAATTAATTTCAATAGCGACCCATAAACCGGCTGCTGGCGCTGCAACTTCAGCTTCAGCGGCGTTTCCATTAACCAGGCGGGACGGATCAATTCCGCCGGAATCCTGTCCCGATGCGTTCCCCGGCATGAAAATCCATCTATTCCTGAAGGGCTAAATCTTTGACTGCATTCCGGCCGATAGTCGGAGACAGCTTGCAGACTTGTGATGGCTTGCGGCCCCAGGCGGGACGAAAGCTTTTCAATAAACCGGTTCAATGAAGTTGCTTCCGATTGCGCGGTCGGGAACAGTTCCAGATTAGCCTCTATTCCCGCTGTTATTTCGTCCGCTACCAGCTCCAATCCACAAACCGGCGCCATCAATTTTGTACGCTCCAGGCGTTCACGGAGCAGAATCATTAAATGATCGGGATCATCACTTTGCTCGGAAAGCCGTATGTTTATGGGCGTGGATCGATGTGGCTGCCGGAGAGAATATTCATGGTGCAGAATGAGTGAGAACGTTGAAACCGCTGTATAGCGTGAAGCCAGCCAACCGCACATTTGCTCGGTCATCCGCTGTATGGGAAGCAGCAACATTCCGGCATTTTCAACTTGCGCCATTAATTCCATCTTTTGCTGGAAATATTCCGGTGCTTCAAACCATTTTTGAGGATCTGGCAAGTCGCCGTAAGCCTGATCCAGCTCCATCAGAAGATCCGTGCCAAATCGACGCGCCATTCCTCCACGAGGCAATCGCCGTAAATCAGCCAGTGT
>JBDSOQ010000099.1:0-10575 GCA_039914755.1 Nitrosospira sp.
GTTCGCGGCTGGGGTTTCCAGGCATGGCCATAAACCACTTCAAAGGTCGCGGGTAATTTCCCTTCTTTCCGCAAAGTCTCGTACTGGCTTATCGCTTTTTGCCACGCGTTCTTCCCGGTTAGACCCCGCCGCCTTCCCTGTGTGACATTATGGGCGCCTATGGCTTTGAGATCGCGCATGACGCCGATCACGTCATCATACGTCAGCGTGATGTATTCCATATCCATGACAGGTGTAGCGAAACCGTTATGTACCAACATGTCGCCAATATCGTGCATGTCCGTGAAGCGATTGACATGACTGTAATCATCGATGTGACGGAATGCCTGGCGTAACTCTTTCAACGTATCCGGCCCAAAGGTGCTGAACATGAACAAACCGCCGGTTTGCAGGACCCGGCGCACCTCGGCAAATGTCTGTTTGATGTCATTGCACCATTGCAGCGCCAAGTTGGACCACACGAGACCCGCACACGAATCCGCCAGCGGTATCTGCTCTATGTCACCCACTATATAGCTGGCCTGATGCCCACGCTTATCTCCAACAGCCCCCAACAATTGCCGCCACCAGGGTACCGCAGGCCGGGCCTGCAAATGCATTGCCGACGCAATGTCGATCGCCAGCAGGCGGGCCGCCGGATAGCGCATGAGCAACTCACGCGTGCCGTAGCCGGTGCCGCTGCCGGCATCGAGGATGACATCGGGCTTGTATTTGATGTATTCGAGACGCGCCAGCATACGATCGCAGATTTCACGCTGCAATACCGCCGCCTGGTCGTAATGCGGCGCCGCCCGCCCAAAAGCGTTGCGCATCTGGCGCTTATCGATGGTATGGTCGTAGTTCACTTAATTTTCAATCGCTACCGGCTACTGGGTAAGCCAGCCGAAGCATGCCGGCTACAAATCGCTCGGGATAAGATAAAAATGGCGCATGGCCGCAGCCCGGCAGCATAATCAGTTCAGAATTCTGCAGCTGCCGATTCATCCATCTCGCCGCATCAGGATGTGTGATGACATCATTCTCGCCATGAAAAAATAAAACCGGCTGCTTGATATTCCCGATTCTGTCACGCAAATCGCTCGATAACAGAATCTGTAATCCCGCCTCCAATGCAGCGTCATCCGGTTTACCGCGTTCGAATAAGCTCTTGCGCAGCTGCGCCAATGCCGAGGCTGTGCCGCTGCCGCCACCGCTGATCTGCAACGTCAGAAATCTTTTCATGGTAACGGAATAGTCCCGCTTCAAATTTTCCGTGAATAATTGCAAGGTAGCGGCCTCCATCCCCCATTGCCAGTCTTTACGTCTGACAAAGCAGGGCGTGGTGGAAATCAACGCGAGTTTTCTGACACGTAATGGTTCTCGCAATGCCAGTTCGATGGCTACCTGTCCGCCCAGCGACCATCCGCAAACAATAAAGCTTGCGGGCAAAACAGCCGCAAGCATTTCAGCCATGCCTTCAAGCGTAGTACCTTGCAAACTCGGTGCACGAACCGGACTGGGGTTCCGGCTGAAGCCGTGCCCCGGCAAATCTACCAGATGCAGACGGAAATGCTGTGCCAGATTATCGGATACGTCCCGCCACATACCGCTGTGCATGGCCCATCCGTGCAGCAGAACGATATCGGGACCGGACCCGATGGATTCAATATGAAGGTTCATCGGTTATGGAAGTCGCTATGGAACCCGGGGCCATCGAGAATCGTTATCCCGCGCTTCACGAGTTGCTATCCAGTTCTCTTAGCGCTGCCCCCAGCCGTGCAACGTCTTCCATGGTGTGCGTAGCGGACAATGAGATCCGCAGCCGTGATACGCCTTGCGGAACGGTAGGCGGACGAATTGCCGGCACCAGAATTCCGCACGCACGCAGCGCCTCGCTGATTTGCAAAGCTGTTTCACTTTCGCCTATGAGCAGGGGCTGGATGGCAGTATCCGACGGCAATAGTTTCCAGCACAACGATTGCACTTCCCGTTTAAGCGCGGCGGTAAGTTGCACCAGGTTCTCGCGCCGCCACTCTTCCCGCTCGATCAGCTCCAGGCTTGTAAGCAACGCGTAGGACAATAAAGGGGGAGCCGCGGTGGTATAGATGTAGCTTCGCGCATACTGAACCAGGGTTTCGATAATCTCCGCTTCTGCGGCGACGAAAGCGCCGAATACACCTGCCGCCTTGCCGAGAGTCGCCATATAGATAATACGCGGCGAACGGATATTGAAGTGTGCCGACACTCCCCTCCCCTGCGGGCCAAGCACACCAAACCCGTGTGCGTCGTCGAGCAACAACCATGCGTTGTATTTTTCGCACAGCGCCAACAGACTGGCTACCGGGGCGATATCTCCATCCATGCTGAACACCGCATCGGTCAGCACAAGCTTAAGTTTCGCCTGAGATGCAGCGAGTTGGCGTTCCAGCACAGCCAGATCAAGGTGCGAATAGCGGACAAACTTCGCGCGCGAGAGCAGCGCGGCATCGTTGAGCGAAGCATGATTGAGCTTATCGGCAAATATCGCATCGCCACGCCCCGCCAATGCTGTGATCACCCCCGCATTTGCCATATATCCGGTAGAGAACAGCAATGCCTGGGGGAAGCCGGTGAAGCGCGCCAGCGCTTCCTCCAGCGCATGGTGTGCCGAGAAATGCCCACTGATCAGGTGGGAAGCACCTGCGCCGACGCCATATTTCCGAGCCCCTTCGCAGACCGCTGCAACCAACCGTGGATGATTGGCAAGGCCGAGGTAATCATTGCTGCAAAACGAGAGATATTCTCGTCCTTCCACGCAGACCTGCGTGTTTTGCGAGCCCTCCAATGTCAGGCGGCGACGGTACAATTTCTCCCTCTCCCGGCCGCCTAGTTGTTCGCGCAGGTGTTCAGCGAGGTTGTTGCGCATCTGGGAGGCTTCGCAGCTAAGGGTTCGGGGATCTGCCGGTGCTACGGATTGGGGAACGCTATACTGGGCTCAGCCCCAGTTTGTCAAATAACGCCTTGTCGCGTTCGGCTTCCGGGTTGCCGGTAGTGAGTAATTTGTCGCCATAGAAAATCGAGTTGGCGCCAGCAAGAAAGCATAGCGCCTGCACTGCATCCGACATTTCCTGTCTACCGGCGGATAGCCTTACCATTGCTGTAGGCATGGTAATACGCGCAGCCGCAATGGTGCGCACGAATTCCAGGGGATCGAGCACCGCAGTGCCATGGAGAGGCGTACCTTCCACTTGCACCAGATGATTGATGGGAACGGATTCCGGGTAGGGATCGAGGTTGGCCAGTTGAGCGATCAGACCAGCGCGGGCATGGCGCGATTCACCCATGCCGACGATACCGCCACAGCATACATTTATGCCCGCACCGCGGACTTTCTGCAAAGTGTCCAGCCTATCTTCGTAATGACGAGTCGTGATGACTTCCCCATAAAATTCCGGAGCCGTGTCGAGATTATGGTTGTAGTAATCCAATCCAGCTTGCCTGAGCTGCTCTGCCTGCCCTGGCTTCAGCATACCCAGCGTGGCACAGGTTTCAAGCCCCAGCGCCTTGACAGCGCTGACCATTTCCGTCATTTTCTCGATGTCTCGCTGCTTGGGCCCGCGCCATGCGGCACCCATGCAAAAGCGGGACGCGCCCTGCGCCTTCGCCGCCGCCGCTGTTGCCACCACCTCGTCAAGACCCAGCATTTCCTGATTCTCGACATCTGTGTGATAGCGCGCTGCCTGCGGGCAATAACCACAGTCTTCGGGGCAACCGCCGGTCTTAACCGAAATCAATGTCGAGAGTTGCACTGCGTTGGCATCGTGATGTTGGCGGTGAACCAACTGGGCACGGTGAATCAAATCGTTGAAAGGTAAACCCAGTAATGCCTCGATCCGGGCAATATCCCCTCGCGGCGATTCGGCTGCCGTGCCGGCAGGCCTGTCAGCGAATTTGCCCACCGTGTTATCCGGGCATCGTTCCAGATTAACGGTTATATCGGAAGCAAGCTGGCTCATACCACATCCTTATCACGTTATATTTTCGTAAGCGATTGTCCGACCCACTTAACAGCCTGTCGGACTTAAAGGAAATCAGCTGCAAAAGCGTCTGGCCGGTTCATATTTCGCCGCTTTCCCGACCAATAGAATAACTATTGGCATTCGAAATCCGCAAAATCCGCCCTCGCCCAGTCACTTTTTCGCTGCGATTCTTCAAGTCCGACAGGCTGCTAGCTACAATGAATGAAGGAGCGGAGCACCGGCAAGCGCCGAACCACTCCCATCATTCAGAATGACCTGTATCATTACGGATTGCGCCATTGTTGTCAATTTTTTGATAGGAATTTTTGGACAACAGATTAAATATTATGCAGGCGTTATTCAAGAATAATTGCCTGCTCTGCGGCGCCAGTGCCAAGGACGACTTTTGTGCATCTTGCCAAGACAGTTTGCCTCATTCGCCACCCCAGCATTGTGTCGTATGTGCATTACCTTTGGCGGAATCTCGTATCTGCGGCGCTTGCCTTGCGAATCCGCCGGCATTCGACCATAGCGTGGCGGCGATGAGTTATGCTTTTCCGGTGGATGCACTTCTACACTCGCTAAAATACCAGGCGAACCTTGCCATGGCTTCCGTGCTGGCCGATTTGCTGACAGCGCGGATTGATGCTGATGCACTACCGGATTTCATCGTACCGATGCCGCTGCATCCCGCCAGATTGCGCGAGAGAGGCTTCAATCAGGCACTCGAAATTGCCCGGGGCGTATCGAGAAAATCCGGCGTCGCGTTACTGCCGGGTATCTGCCGGCGCATCAAAGATACGCCCTCCCAGACCGGGCTGCCGTGGAAAGAACGCGAGAAGAATATTCGAAATGCATTTTTATGCGAGACTGATCTCAGAGGCAAGCACGTTGCCATGCTGGACGATGTAATGACTACCGGCGCAACATTGAATGAACTGGCGAAAGCACTGCGCAAAAGCGGAGCTGCGCACGTCAGTGGATGGGTGGTAGCGAGAACGCTTTCCAGCCATGATAAAACTCCATGATTCCCGAACCGGAATGATCGACGTAATCCTGTACCAGCCTGAAATCCCGCCCAACACCGGCAATATTATCCGGCTGTGCGCCAATACAGGTGCTAAGCTGCATCTCATCCAGCCCCTAAGCTTTACCCTGGAAGATAAGCAGTTACTGCGCGCCGGACTGGACTACCATGAGTTTGTCAGCATAACGGTTCATGCAAGCTGGGAAGCGTGCGTGGAACAACTGCAGGGCCGCCGCCTTTTTGCTGCTTCTACCAAGGGAAAACATCGCTATGACCTGGCTTCGTTCGAGAGTGGAGATGCATTTCTTTTCGGCGCGGAGAGCCGCGGACTGCCGGCTGAAATACTGGAGAGTTTTCCCGAGCAGTGCCGCATCCGCGTTCCCATGGTGTCCGGCAGCCGTAGTCTCAATTTGTCCAATACGGTTGCGGTAGTCGTTTATGAAGCCTGGCGCCAGATCGGCTTCGGAAAAACCCTATAAAACCTGGGTCAAAGAGGGCTTCTACCAGCGCTGCGCTGGCTCAATAATTTTCGGTCTTCGGCTCGCGGTTAAGCAGCGCTTCCACCGCCTCTCTTGCCGGCACGCCATCATGAAGTATGCTGCATACCGCTCTCGTGATCGGCATCTCGATTTTCAATTCCTGGCTGAGCCGCAATACTTCCCCCGCTGTATGAACTCCCTCGGCGGTATGTCCCAATTCCCGCAGTATTGCCGGTAACGGGCGACCTTCTGCAAGCGCGAGTCCCACTCGCCGGTTGCGCGACAGATCGCCGGTGCAGGTCAGTATCAGATCGCCCAGGCCGGTCAGCCCCATAAACGTTTCCATGCGACCGCCGAGTTTCAGGCCTAGGCGGGCAATCTCCGCCAAGCCTCGCGTAATCAACGCTGCCCGGGCATTGTAGCCAAGTGCGAGGCCGTCGCAGATTCCAGCGGCAATCGATATCACGTTCTTGACTGCCCCACCCGTTTCCACGCCAACGATATCGCTGCATGAATAAACGCGCAACCTCGCAGTGTGCAATTGGGCGGCGACCCGCCGTGAAAATTCCACATCGCGAGATGCCAAAGTCAAGGCGGCGGGAAGCCCCTGCGCGACTTCCTGCGCAAAACTTGGACCTGACAATACGCCGCAAGGTGCCATCCCACCGTACTCTTCCTCCGCAACCTGATGAGGAAGCTTTGCGGATCGGGCTTCGAATCCCTTGCATCCCCATATGATCGGCACGGGTTTCCCGCAGGCGGCAATTCCACGTAGCGTCCCGCGCAGCCCCGAAACCGGAACGACGATCAGAACAAGTTCCGCCGCTTCAATGGCCACATCGAGCGCTGACGTCAACCGCAGAGAATCGGGCAAGGGAAAAGCGGGGAAATAACGCTTGTTGATACGCTCGGAAGCAAGCTCGGCAATATGCTGCGGATCCCTGGACCATAAAGTCACCTGGTGAGCGAAGCTGGAATTCGCACTGAGACTGATCGCCAGGGAGGTTCCCCAGGCGCCCGCGCCCAAAACGGCTATTCTCATGAACCCCAGACCTGGTTTGCTCTGACGTAACCGCTTTGACCATCGCGATGGCGCACCCTGACCCAACCATTGGCTGCTGACTCGAGCCATTCCATGATAACGCCTTGCTGCGCCTGGAATACCAGCGGCGAACTCGTATTCGCAGCCTGATACACCTCTGCAAGGGGGACAGTAACGATGACATGGCGTTTTTCGCTCAATGCTTTTGCTTCTACCCAGGCAAGGGTACCTTCGCTATCGCGAATCTTGACCCAGCCTTCGACTTTCACCACGGCCTCTACCGGTAGATCGCGACTTGCGGCATATAGCTTAACGGCCTTGAGCGAGGGTGCGTCGTACATGATGACAGCATCATCGTTTATCGAGAAAAACTCCAGCGCCGCAATGGCAGGCGCCGGAAATATCAGCACCACAATCCATAATTGCGCCAGCGCCCGCTTCAGCAGGACCATTCTCAACAATCCGGCACACGCATATCTCATATCTAATGCGTTATTTTTTGTGTTTCTTCCGCCTTTTCCACCTTCTCTGCCGTTGCCGAGTTCTGCTCGGCCTGCTGTTTACCCTGATAGTAAAGCGCTTCAAAATTTACAGGGCTGAGAATCACGGCGTGAAATCCGGCACGGGTAACAATGTCGGAAACCACTTCACGCAAGTAAGGGAAAAGAATATTAGGACACGCAATGCCCAGCACGGCGTCCATTTCACCTTCAGGCACATGGCGAATCTGAAAAATGCCCGCTTGCTGCACCTCCACCAGAAACATCGTCTTCTCCTTGACTTTCGCGGTGGCGGTTATCGTCAGCAATACTTCATACATACCTTCATCGATGCGCTCACTCTTGGTATGCAATTGAATGTTGACCTCGGGCGTTTCGCGATCAAGAAAAATTCGTGGTGCGTTAGGTATCTCGAGGGACAAGTCCCGGACGTAGATTTTTTCGATGCTGAAAACCGGCTGCTGCGGGTCGCTCATATGGGGTCCATGGGGTAATCAAAAGGATAATCAAAAAAGATAATCGAAAATATCTGTTAGCGTAAGGCATGCTCGCCGCAGGGATACAGATTCAAGAACCTTGAACCGGCCTCGGATTCAAGCCGCGCATGGCAGAAACCTGTCTCGGCTGAGAACCTCGCGAGAATGCGTTCCGCCCAATTGAACCGGGGCTTGGACCCGCACTTTACCAAGGCTCAGTTCACTTTATTTTTTCCATCGCGCCACTCAGGTCGCAAGGAGCTTTACCAACCCATCAGTACGGTCAAGCTTCGCGAGGTCATCGTATCCACCGACATGAGTATCGCCTATGTAAATTTGCGGGACGGTGCGGCGCCCCGTTTTTTCCATCATCTCGGCACGCCGTGCGGGATCCTGATCGATACGAATTTTTTCTATCTCGGTCACCCCTCGGGCACGCAACATTCGCTCCGCCATTATGCAGTACGGACAGAAAGCCGTGGAATACATGACTACCTTCGTCATCAGCCCCTCTTTATTTTTTTACTACCGGTAAGTTTGCCTGCCGCCATGCATCGATGCCGCCCGTAAGGTTATATACGTGCGTAAAACCATTGCTGCGTAAGATAGAACGAGATTTGCCCGACGAATTCGTCCCCGTGCGATGTATCAATACAATCGGCTTGTCCTTGAATTTTTCAAGCTCCGAGAGGCGTTGCTCAAGTTTATCCGAGGGGATATGCTTTGAATTGGGTAAATGGCCCGCTTCGTATTCACTACCTTCGCGCACGTCCAACGCTAACCCGTCCTTGTAATTGATCATTTGAACCGCTACTAGCGTGTCTACCTCGCCGCCGGAGCGGCGCGTCAGCATCGGCCACAACAGCATGCCGCCACTTGCGAGAGCAGCCACGATAAGCGCAATATTGTTTTGCAAGAATGACACGTCCATACTCCTTGATATACTTGACGGTGGATTTTATCAGAGACGGGAAACATTGAGGAATTCTCTTGTTCCGCGAATAAAGAAGTGTACGTACCCATGATTGCTCGGCGCAGAGGCCGTCAGGACCACCAGGTTAGGGGTGCCATGCATTGGCAAATGGGTGCCGGGCGGCAAAATCAGTTTGTTTCGTCTTGGGAAACCTCTGGTACTCTGATATTCAGGGTATTCAGGCTCGAACCCCTCTCCCATGCTGCGGTCGTGCCCGAAATACATTAAAATACTATAGCATTTCAGACCGCTTTGCGGAAAATCTCATCCTTTCTATGAATAATATGAAAAAACTCATTCTCCTGCGGCATGGAGAAAGCACGTGGAATAAAGAGAATCGGTTCACTGGCTGGACCGATGTGGACTTGTCTCCAAAAGGTGTGGAAGAAGCCCAAAATTCCGGACGCTTGCTGCGGGAAGGCGGATTTACGTTCGATATTGCGTATACTTCAGTATTGAAGCGTTCGATTCGCACCTTGTGGATCGTGCTGGACGAACTGAATCAGATGTGGATTCCCGTTAACTTGACGTGGCGATTGAACGAGCGTCATTACGGGGCACTACAAGGCTTGAACAAGCTTGAGACGGCACTCAAGTATGGCGAGGAGCAGGTGCATATCTGGCGGCGCAGCTACAACGTCCGGCCACCCGCGCTCACCCCGGAGGATGAACGCTACCCCGGCTTCGATCCCCGCTATCGTAATTTGGAGAGAGAAGATATTCCACTGACAGAATGCCTGCAGGATACCGTCGCAAGGTTTCTCCCCTACTGGAACGAAACCATCGCACCCCAGGTCCAGTCCGGTCAGCGCATACTCATCGCTGCTCATGGCAATTCGCTACGAGCGCTGGTCATGTATCTCGACAATCTTTCCGAGCAGGATGTCATGGAACTCAACATCCCTACCGGCGTTCCGCTTGTGTACGAGCTTGAGGACGATCTGAAACCCATTCGAAGTTATTATCTCGGCGATCAGGCGGAGATCGAACAAGCGATGCAGGTCGTAGCAAATCAGGGGAAAATATCCCCTTAGCCCTGAGTTCTACTCATCCATTTCATTTGTACGTACGATAGTCTTCATCGTAGCTTGACAGTTTCCCAAGGTGAATCTGTATCGCTCCCGTGGCGTATGGTTTCTTCGGTAAAGATACGTTTGAAAATTTCATTCCTGCGCGGCATCAATATATGGTTGAGTATGATTTGCAAGCTGATTCTGGCTGGCGCACTGATACTGCCGCATTCGCTCCATGCAGCTCCCAGAGTTGAAAAGGAAGAGCTGAAGCAACTGCGCAGCCGAATTGAAAGCTTACAGGAAGAACTGGCGGATACGGAGGAGTCGAAATCGGGTGCGGCTGGTGCACTGCGTGAAGCGGAGCAGGCAATCAGCGCCGCCAATCGCAAGTTAATGACGCTTGCGCGGGAGCAACATGAAGCCAATGGAAAACTAAGCCAATTAAAAGCGCAGTCCGGGCTGGTCGCGGGAGATATCCAGACGCAACAGTTGCAATTGGGCAAATTGCTTTATCGGCAATATTTGGATGGGGGTAGTAAAAAAGAGTATCTGGGCCTCTTGCTCAATCAGCACGACCCTAATGAAATTGCCCGTGATCTGCATTACTACGGCTATCTCTCCCGCGCACGCATGGAGGAAATAGATGCGCTCCGCGCAAATCTCCAACGGCTTGATGCGCTCGCCAGCCAAAGCCGCGAAAAAACGGCAGAAATAACCGCGATCCAGGCTAAGCAGGCCGAGCATAAAAAACACCTTGAGAGAAAAAAAGCCGAGCGCGCAGAACTGCTCGCACAGATTTCGCTTCAGGCCGATCAGCAGCGGCGTGAAATCAGCAAGCTCAAGCGCGACGAAGATCGCCTCGCCCGTCTGGTAGACAAAATCGCCAAAATGCTCGCGCGGAAAAAACAGAGTTCCCCGCGCGGTTCCGGTTCCCTCAGCAATGAAAGATTACCTGACGCTTCTACACACGGAAGCCCGTTCTCGTCGTTGAAAGGCCGCTTAAGTTTGCCGGTACGTGGGGAACTTGCGAACCGCTTCGGTAGTCCACGTGCTGATGGGGGTATTACGTGGAAAGGATTATTCATCCG
>JBDSOQ010000138.1:0-5138 GCA_039914755.1 Nitrosospira sp.
GTTTTATCACCCTACTCTGGAAGAAGGCCTGCGCAGCGCTTTGCGCCAATTATCGGCACAAGTTCCCGCTTGCGGCAAATCCGATCTTGCCAGCTGTGGCGCATTCGATTGCGAGGCTCTTGATTAAGAGACTCTTGATTAACTCTGTTTTGGTCAAAAAAAGCCGTTGCGCCGCTCCTTCGGTAAGAAAAAGCGCTGACAGCGCATATAGCAGGACCCGTATGCGGCACACCTGAAGCAGTACATAAGCAAAGAGACGAAAGTCAAACCGAGGCGGCGACTCCGCTTCAACCCAGATAATTCATTAGGACGCGAGATGATGGCGAGGCAGGTTGCGAGACAGTTTTGCCGGTTGAGAGAAGTCCATAGCATGGTCTATGGACGCCGCGCAGGTAGCAAAAATGGCCGCAAACTGACCGCCAGCACTCGCGTAGGCTCGCAGAGCCGCCTAATGAATTATCTGGGTTCATGTTTATGTGTGAAATACTTGAACATTTTAGCGCCCAGGCTGCCAAACTCAATCACAAGCACTAACGACCTGCGGGTCAGCGAGTAGCAACCCAGGCAGACAGCAGGGGTGCATCCTGGCATATTTGTACTGGCATGGATATCGAGAACATTTTTGCATTAGCGTTTCGAGCGGGAAAGACCAGGAGATTGTTTCTATGGATGAGTTCGCTTTCGCCAGAGTGGTCCATGTGCTGGGCGTTGTGCTATGGATTGGTGGCGTGGCGATGGTCACTACCGTGCTGATTCCAGCCATGGCACAGATGAGGTCGGCATCCGAGCGAACGGAGTTTTTTGCGCGTATCGAAGGCCGCTTTGCACCGCAGGCTCGCGTCGTCACGTTGCTGGTCGGCTTGAGCGGATTCTACATGGTGCATTTTCTGAACGTATGGAGCCGTTTTGCCGAATTGGGCTTCTGGTGGATGCATGCCATGGTTCTGGTCTGGCTGATCTTTACCTTGATGTTGTTTGTGGTGGAACCGCTGGTGTTGCGGAAACAGGTCCCGAAAACGGCGCAGCACGACGCCGAGAAGACTTTTCGCCGGATGCGGCGCATGCATTGGATATTGCTCAGTTTAAGCCTTGTCACCATTGCGGGCGCGGTGGCGGGCAGCCACGGCTGGATGTTGAGCGGGGAGTGAGCATGAGTTACGCGGCATTAAAAATGATTCATGTCACCAGCGTGGTAATCAGCTACCTGTTGTTTTCGTTGCGCAGCATATGGAAAATGCGTGAATCTTCTGCTTTGCAGCAGCGCTGGGTAAAAATTACACCGCACGTGGTGGATACCATACTGCTGACGAGTGCCATCGTGCTGGCTATCAGGATTCACCAGGATCCGATACATGATTCATGGCTCAGCGCCAAAGTCATCGGCCTGCTGGTTTATATCGGCCTCGGAATGATGGCGCTGAAATTCGGTAAAACCCGTAGGGCAAGAATCTATGCGTGGATCGCGGCTCAGTTGACTTTTCTTTATATCGTACTGGTCGCCGTGACTAAGAATCCGGCGGTAGTTTCCTTTGCGTCTTCGTAAACAGACAAGCCTGCAAGCTGAGACCTCCCGTCTCACTTCCCTGAAGAATACTTCAAAATGTGCGGTAGCGTTCCCGGCGTCCGCTTCCACCGCATTGCTTCACGTAATACTGCGTCACGTAATGCCTTATAATTGCTTATGTTCGTCTTAACTCTCTTTTTCAAAATTCTTCCTACATGCTAGCCCGTTGGTGGGTTTACCTGCTCGCCGCATTTTTAGCGCTAGGTCTTATTGGAGTCTTGCTGGCCGGTTTTGCCGCGCTGGTTACCATTCCCACATTGCCCTCGCTTGAAGCGCTGACCGATTACCGTCCGAAAATCCCTTTACGGGTATACAGCGCTGAGGGTCTCCTGATCGGGGAGTTTGGCGAAGAGCGCCGCGAGGTAGTTAAAATCAGCTCGGTTCCGGAGCGCCTGAAGCAGGCGATTCTGGCCGCTGAGGACGACCGCTTCTACCAGCATGGCGGAGTGGATTATCCCGGTATATTACGGGCGGCCTATTCGAATTTCACTTCCGGTGGCGCGCGGCAAGGGGCCAGTACCATTACCATGCAAGTTGCGCGTAATTTTTTCCTGACCAAGGAAAAAACACTGACCCGGAAATTCAGCGAGGCTTTGCTGGCATTCAAAATTGAGCACAGCCTGAGCAAAGACGAGATTCTTGAACTTTACTTCAACCAGATATATCTCGGGCAGCGCGCTTATGGCTTTGCCGCCGCGTCACAGGTCTATTTCGGCAAGAACCTGGACAAGATCAACCTTGCAGAAGCCGCAATGCTCGCAGGATTGCCCAAGGCACCTTCACGCTTCAACCCGGTAGTCAATCCCAAGCGCGCGAAGACCCGGCAGCTTTATGTTCTCCGGCGCATGCGCGAACTAGGCTATATTTCCGATCCAGCGTTCAAAGAGGCGGAAAAGCAACCATTGCAGGTCAAGCGCGAATCGCAGGAATTCGCAATGCACGCCGGTTTTGTGGCAGAAATGGCGCGCCAGGCAGTATATGAACGCCATCGTGAAGATACCTACACCAAAGGTTTCAAAGTCTATACCACGATACGGCAACTGGATCAGGACGCAGCCTACAAGGCGGTGCGGCAAGCCGTGATGGATTATGACAGCCGGCATGGTTATCGCGGCCCTGAAGCATTTATCGATTTGACGCAAACTGGCCAGGATCGCGAAGAGATCCTGGAAGATGCATTACAGGAAGTAGCCGACAGCGACGATATCCAGGCTGCCGTGGTGCTGGCCGCCGGCGCGAAATCGGTCAAGACGTACCGAAGGGGTGGGGAAATCATCGAGATTACCGGCGATGGCCTCAAGTTCGCACAGAAATCACTTTCCAGCAAGGCAGGCCCTGGTCAGCAATATATTCGTCCGGGCTCACTCATCCGGATACGGAAGAACGAAAAAGGCGGGTGGCATATCGTGCAACTTCCTCAGGTCGAAGCCTCGCTGGTCGCAATAAATTCGCATGACGGGGCAATTCGCGCCATTGTTGGCGGGTTCGACTTCAACCGGAACCAGTTCAACCATGTTATACAGGCATGGCGCCAGCCGGGCTCCAGTTTTAAACCGTTCATTTATTCCGCATCCCTGGAAAAAGGCTTTACGCCAGCCACCGTCATTAACGACGCCCCACTCTCCTTTAGCGCCGAGGAAACAGGAAGCGATCAGTGGGATCCCCGAAATTACGAGGACACCTACGAAGGCCCGGTACGCATGCGCGAAGCGCTCGCCAAATCCAAAAATCTGGTTTCCATTCGTATTCTTCAGGCAATTGACGTTCAATACGCGCAGGATTATGTGGCCCGCTTCGGCTTCGACCCCAAGCTGCACCCCGCCTACCTGCCGATGGCGTTGGGTGCCGGGTCGGTGACCCCGATACAAATGGCGGTGGGTTACGCCGCGTTCGCCAATGGGGGCTTTCTCATAACACCTTATTTCATCCAGCGCATCGAGGATGAGAGAGGCAATATACTGGAGCAGCCAAAACCCGTGCTGGCGGGAGAAAGCGCCAAGCAGATCATAGATCCGCGCAATGCCTTTCTTATGACCAGCATGATGCGGGATGTGGTGCAGCGGGGAACTGCGACCAGAGCAAAGCAGCTGGGTCGTGCCGACCTGGCCGGGAAAACCGGCACTACCAGCAATTATGTCGATGCATGGTTTTGTGGCTATCAGGCCGACCTGGTCGCTATCGCCTGGATCGGCTTTGATAACCCGAAATCACTGGGAAACAACGAAACCGGTGGCCGGGCTGCCTTGCCGATGTGGATGAGCTATATGAGTAAAGCCTTGAAAGGCGTCCCGACGGCGGCTTATACGCCGCCTGCCGGCATCACCACAGCGAAAATCAACCCTGAAACCGGTTTGAGGGAAGCGCACGGTACCATGACGGAATATTTCCTGGAAGAGCAGCTACCACCCGAAGCGGAAAACAAGGTGGATGAAGCTATAAAATCGGTGGAGGACGTGATTAGGGAGTTTTTATCACCGTGAAATGATGAGATCCATATCTCACGACCAACCGAGAAACAGGTAGGTCGGGCTCTGCCCGACAATCAAAAAAACGATGTCGGGCGGAGCCCGACCTACTCACTACCGCCCGAAGCGGAAAACAAGGTAGACGAAGCTATAAAATCGGTGGAGGACGTAATTAGGGAGTTTTTGTCACCGTGAAATGATGAGGTCCATACCTCACGCCAACCCAAGACAGGTAGGTCGAGCTCTGCCCGACAATCAAAGAAAGGATGTCGGGCAGAGCCCGACCTACTACCTGCTCAGGCGCTCCTCAGCCACTCCGCCGCATCAAGGGCGTAGTAGGTCAGGATGCCGTCAGCGCCGGCACGCTTGAAAGCCAATAACGATTCAAGGACGCAGGCTCTTTCGTCAAGCCAGCCGTTTTGCGCGGCAGCCTTGAGCATGGCATATTCACCGCTTACCTGGTAGACAAAAGTAGGGACGCCAAACCGGTCCTTTACGCGGCGCACGATATCCAGATAAGGCAAACCGGGCTTTATCATCACCATATCGGCGCCTTCTTCCAGATCCAGACCTACTTCCCACAGCGCCTCGTCTGAATTGGCCGGGTCCATCTGATATGTATACTTGTTACCCGCGCCCAGATTGGCGGCGGAACCCACCGCATCGCGAAAAGGGCCATAAAAAGCGGAAGCATATTTCGCGGAATAAGCAAGAATACGGGTATGAGTACACTTCTGACCTTCAAGCGCCTCCCGGATCGCTGCAATGCGCCCATCCATCATGTCGGAGGGCGCCACTATATCCGCACCGGCCTGGGCGTGCGTCAGCGCCTGTTGCGCCAGCACGGTGACGGTTTCATCGTTCATTACATAGCCATGGGCATCGATCAACCCATCCTGGCCATGACTGGTATAGGGGTCGAGCGCGACATCGGTAATAATGCCCAGTTCCGGAAATTGCTTCTTCAGTTCGCTCACTACCCGTGGCACGAGCCCTGCGGGATTGAAGGCTTCCGAGGCGGTGAGATTCTTGAGGCCGGGCTCGATAACCGGAAATATCGCGATAGCCGGTATGCCGAGCCGCAGGCATTTTTCCGCCTGGTGCATCAG
>JBDSOQ010000068.1:0-12577 GCA_039914755.1 Nitrosospira sp.
TGATCGCACGGCGACCGTAGGCCATTTTGTGCCTTTTTTGTGAATTTCCGGATTTAACCCGGATGTTTCATAAATTGACGCGCACCCTCGCTGGTCTTTTGTTTCGTATGAAAATTTCGTTCAGTCGGGCGTATGAATAACTACGCCACTCTTTCACAAAATCTCCCCACAAAACAAAATCCTGCGCAATCATCACGCGAATTTATGAGATATCCGGGTTAAGGAGAGGTCGGGTGATGCCACGAAAAAATCATTAAACGCCATATTCGATTGAATGGCAAGGGTGGGTTTTTTCGGTTAGAATCCCACTTTTCCCACACGCCACGCCTTTCGCGCCACCTCTTTTCGCGCCCGCCGGTTTGTCGACACCCGATACTATTCCATGATTCTTGTCCTGAGCCCGGATACTCGGCCTGATACTCCCGAATTCAAACAGTTGCTGGGGCATCTTGCCAATCTGCCCGGTATTTCCACGCGCGTGCACACTGAAGTGGGGATCGAGCAGTCGCTTACCGAAGTTTATCTGATCGGAAACACCAAGGCCCTGCTGATCGAGGACATGCAAAATCTGCCTTGTGTCGAGCAGGTAGTCCGGATCTCGGAGGAGTATCGTGTTCTCGGCCGGCACAAGGACGACCACAGGCCTACCCATTTCGACTATAACGGCGTGCGCTTCGGGCAGGATACGCTGAACGTTTTCGCCGGACTATGCGCCGTGGATACGCTGGAGCATGTCGAGCTGATGATGCAGGCGTTACGGGATAATGGCCAGGTATGCACGCGTATGGGCGCTTATAAGCCGCGTACCAGCCCATATTCGTTTCAGGGCCATGGCAAGGCCTGTTTGCCTTATGTCTTCGAACTGGCGGGGAAATATGGCATCAAAGTGATAGCCATGGAGATTACTCATGAATCTCACGTAGAAGAGATTTGCGAGGCCCTTTACCGGACGGGCAACTCCACCGGCGTCATGTTGCAGATAGGGACGCGCAACACCCAGAATTTCGAATTGCTGAAAATCGTCGGACGCCAGCAGGATTTTCCGGTATTACTCAAACGCGGCTTTGGCATTACGCTGGATGAATCATTGAACGCTGCGGAATACCTGGCTTCCGAGGGTAATCGCAAAGTCGTCTTTGGCTTGCGGGGTATGAAAACCAACATGGCGGATCCGCATCGTAACTTCGTGGATTTTGCGCATGTACCGGTTGTCAAGCGCCTCACGCGCATGCCGGTCTGCATCGACCCCTCGCATTCCGTCGGCCTGCGCGCGTCTTCGCCCGATGGCATACTTGATATCATGCACGTGACAGCACAGGGAGTGATCGCAGGCGCCAATATGGTGCTGGTGGATTTTCATCCGGTGCCGGGGAAAGCGCTGGTGGATGGGCCGCAGGCAATGCTGATCAGGGAGCTGCCCTTTTTTCTGGAAGACGTCCGGATAGCGCGTGAAGCGTACGAACAGCGTGTAGCCCTGGCTGGACGTTATCGGGAGGATGAATAGTCTCCTCTCGTCTTCTTTTCAAGGAATTGTCTAAAAATCCGGCATAATGTTTTAATACTGCTGCTTGTGTTTCCAGGGTGGATGCAGGCTTCCATCGGTATCGCCGGCGTTGTTCAAACCGCGGAGAAAACCTCGCCGCTTTCCGCGTCCTCCACTTTTCCAATCAGCCTGGTCGATGATCGGGGACAGGCTATCCGCCTGGATCGATTCGCCAACCATATCGTCTCACTTTCGCCGAATATCACTGAACTGGTGTTCTCAGCCGGGGCCGGTGATAAACTCGTGGGTGCCAGCCGCTACAGCGATTTTCCCGACGCGGCCAAGTCTGTTCCTGATGTTGGCGATTCTTCCAGTCTCGATCTGGAGAGAATCATTGCACTCAAGCCAGATCTCGTGATTGCATGGCGTAGCGGTAACGGGCGGTCGGATATCGAGAAACTGGAGAAATTAGGCCTGACCGTTTTTGCCGTTGAAGCAACCCGACTGGAAGACATTCCACGGTTGTTGCGGACGATCGGCACGCTGGCGGGAACGGCAGCGCAAGCAGAACCTGCGGCAAGCGCTTATGAAGGGGAATTGCAGCAAATCAAGCGTAATTATGGCGACCGGCGTAAAATCAGCGTATTTCAGTTAATCTGGCATCAGCCGCTGATGACGGTGAACGGCAAACATGTCATCAGCGATATCATCGACATTTGTGGCGGCATCAATATTTTCGAGTCTGCGTCTTCTATAACGCCTGTGATATCTGCGGAAAATCTGCTGGAAGCCGACCCCCATGTCATCATCAGCAGTGTACCGTTGGGGCCGGCTGAAACAGGGGTAGAGGCGCTGTTTCGCCGATTCCCGCATATCCGGGCTGTCCGGGGCAACCATTTGTTTTTCGTACACCCGGATCTCTTGCATCGCCAGACAGTGCGTATATTGCAGGCTGCGAGAACCGTATGTGCACAGTTGGAGAGCGTCCGGTCAAGCCAGGAAAAAAGAGGGTGCGGCGAAATATGAATCGGCCAGACGCTTTTGCAGCCGATTTCCTTCAAATCCGACAGGCTGCTAAAATAACGATCCGGCCTTTTGCATGGGTTACCGATTTCCCTATCCGCGCATGCGTCCGCGTATGTGCCATAAACCTAAATCCGGTAGTTGACCGCTCATTTAATAGATCAGTGTTATGATTAATAACAATATTTCATGTTATTTGACACTCACCTTTTGGGTGAGGGCGCTACGAGGTGAATTGCACAGTTTTTGCGGCACATGGCTGCGTTGCAACTCCTTGGAATGGAATGACCATTTCGCGTCGTTGCGCCTTGCCCTGCACCGCAAAAACCGTACACTTCCCCCCGTCCAACTACCGGATTTAGGTTAAATGAATGTTGAACAACAAACGATAACGCCGACAGCGGCTATTTGATGGAATCGTTTTTATGGAGAATGAACAATGATCAAGGTATTACTTGCTAACCCCCGCGGCTTCTGCGCTGGCGTCGATCGCGCGATCGAAATTGTCGAACGTGCGTTGACAATGCATGGTGCGCCCATTTACGTGCGCCACGAGGTGGTGCACAACCGTTTCGTGGTGGAGAACCTGGAAAAAAAGGGCGCTGTATTTGTCGAGAATCTCGACGAAGTACCCATTGGCAGTATTCTGATTTTCAGTGCGCACGGAGTCTCCCATGAGGTGCGGCGAGAAGCCGAAGCGCAGCAGTTCAAGGTGTTCGACGCCACCTGCCCGCTGGTGACCAAAGTTCATATTGAAGTGGCAAAGATGCGGGAGCAGGGGCGAGAAATTATCATGATCGGCCATGCGGGTCATCCGGAGGTTGAGGGCACGATGGGTCAGGCCGAAGGAGACGGTCCCTGCATGTACCTGGTGGAGACAGAAGAGGATGTCGAGAATCTGGTGGTCAAAGACCCGACTCATCTGGCGTATGTTACCCAGACGACCTTGTCGGTGGATGATGCGACGCGGGTGATCAAGGCTTTGAAAAAGCGCTTTCCAAAAATTACCGGACCGAAAAAAGACGATATTTGCTATGCGACGCAAAATCGCCAGGATGCGGTAAAAATGATGGTCAAGCAGTGTGACCTCGTCATTGTTGTCGGCTCCCCCAACAGCTCTAACTCCAACCGCTTGTGTGAAGTCGCGAGAAATGCCGGCGTGGACGCTTATATGATAGATCGTGCCGAGCAATTGCAGGAGCAATGGCTGGAAGGAAAAGACCAGATCGGTATTACCGCTGGCGCTTCAGCGCCAGAAGTACTGGTGCAGGAGGTAATTTCACGGTTAAGACAGATAGGAGCAGGACAAGCGGGAAGAGACGTGGTCGTAGAGGAATTGAGCGGCGTGGTTGAGTCGGTGGTGTTTCCGCTCCCTAAAAATTAATCGCAGTCAGGAACCGGATTTTTTACGCGAGCAAACGTCTTGCGCAGCGGCGCAGCGCCGCTGCTATACGGCGAACCGTCCCGCTTCTTTGTTGTCATATTCATAGCGTTTTCGCTTTCGCAGGAGTGAAAGATAAAGAGCTCAGCCGGTTTATTGAGGCCGGTTCTTATCGGGTATAATTTTATTCTCCAGTGGGAGATGTTTATCCCTTTTTGGAATAGGGCAAGCCGTCGTCGAGATGACTGCCGGATTGCCACGTTTATGCGCCTGCGGCATTCATTCGATTCCGGAATATCCATAGGCAGAATTATCTGGAGCGAGAAGTCTGCATCCAGATCGTCTTCGTGCGCGCCATCTATCCCAACAGGATGGTTTGGACAAATGCTATATGCCGCGACAGGATGGGAGGCAGGGAGAGCGCATTGCAAGATGCTGGACCATATGATCTTGACGGCGGTACGCCGCTTGTTTCACATCAAGAAAAACCAATTATTTATTCAGGTCGGCCGCGCAATCGGCCGTTGTAATATTGATGCAAAACATACAGGAAAGAGCCAGGAAGATACGTATGGTTATCTTCGATGTGGACGGAGTCCTTACCGACGGCACTCTCTTCCTCACCGATGGCGGCGAGGAGATCAAGGCATTCAATAGTCATGATGGTCATGGTCTGAAAATGCTCAAGGCAAGCGGCGTCAAAATCGCGCTGATCACTGGCAGAAAATCGCGCTGCGTCGAACTGAAGGCAAAAGATTGGGGCGTGACCGTCGTTCATCAGGGGGCAAAAACCAAATTGCCTGTATTCGAGACGCTGCTGGAGGAACAGGACCTGGATGCTTCGGCATGTGCATATATGGGAGATGACCTGATAGATTTACCGGTGATGTTACGTTGCGGCCTTGCGCTCTCCGTACCTGCCGCTCCTTCTCTGGTGAAGAAGCATGCGCATTACGTTACGCGTCTCGAGGGCGGACGCGGCGCGGTACGCGAGGTATGCGAAATGGTCATGCAGGCTCAGGATACCCTCAACGCGCAATTGGCGATGTACCTTAAATGATCGGCCGCCTGTTTTCCGGGCTTCCCCTCATTCTACTCGCCCTGCTCGCAGCGCTGTCATTCTGGCTGAGCCAGTCGGTACGAACGCCTTCTCCGGCACAAGACAACGAAATTGGCCGTACCCCCGATTACAGGATGGAAAACTTCTCAGCCACCCGCATGGATCAGGATGGTCTTGCGCGCCACATGCTCGTCGCGAAGGAAATGGTGCATTACCCGGACGACGATACCACCGATCTGGAACAGCCCCTTTTTATCAACACCGAGCCCGGTAAACCGGCGCTGCAAATAAAAGCGGACAAAGCGAAGATGTCCATCAACAACGAAGACATTTATCTCACATGTAACGTTATGGTATTGAGGAACGCCGCCAAAGACCGGAGCGAGACAACCATGACGACCAGCTCGTTGCACCTGATTCCGGATGATGACATCGCCAGAACCGATAAACCCGTGGTTATTACCGAAAAAAAATCTGTTATCAACGCGGTTGGCATGGAAATGAACAACCGCACCAATATCATTCAATTGTTCTCACGCGTAAGAGTTATTCATGACAATGCCCGCTAGGGAACTCCTGAGCAGGTGCCGGGCGAATTCCACGGCAACCGCTGCGAACATCGGTCGAGGCGGGATATTTCTTACTGTATTTTTTGCTTCCCTGCTGTTTACAGGACCGGTGCTGGCGGAACGGGCCGACAGCGATAAGCCGGTTCATCTGGAGTCCGACCGGGCCACTGTCCAGGATGCCAACAAGCTTGCTACATTCATTGGTAACGTAGTCCTCACGCAGGGCACACTGATTATCCGTGCCGACAAGATGACCGTGAAAGAAGATGCCAGTGGTTTCCAGCACGCCACGGCTTTCGGTAATCTTGCCAGTTTCCGTCAAAAGCGCGATGGCAAGGACGAGTACGTCGAGGGTTGGGGCGAGCGCATGGAATATGATGCCAAGGCGGATAAGGTGCAGCTCTTCAAGAAGGCGAGACTGAGACGTGGCCAGGATGAAGTGCATGGCGATTATATTTCTTACGATGCACTGAATGAGTTTTTTCAGGTAACCGGGAGCAACGATACGAGTGCTCAGAGCCAATCCGAGGGGAGAGTGAGGCTGGTCATCCAGCCGAAGAAGAAGGAGCCGAAACCAGACGCTGAAAAAGATGAATGAAATCGACTAACGCCCGGATCCCGAAAAAATGAGCGAATTAAAAGCCGTTAATTTAAAAAAGCGATATAAATCCCGGACGGTGGTACAAGATGTTTCGCTTTCTGTCAGCAGCGGTGAAGTGGTCGGCCTGCTGGGCCCCAATGGCGCAGGCAAGACCACTTGTTTTTACATGATGGTAGGGTTGGTGCCCCTGGATGGGGGCAGCATATCCTTGGACGATGTCGATTTGAGCCTAATGCCGATGCACCTGCGCGCGCGCCTGGGCCTGAGCTATTTGCCCCAGGAGGCTTCAATTTTCAAGCGGCTGTCCGTGGCCGATAATATTCGGGCAGTACTGGAACTGAAAAATTATACGCGCGATGAAATGCAGCAGCATCTCGACGATCTACTGCATGATCTGCACATCAGTCACATACGGAACAATCCGGCAATCAGCTTATCCGGAGGCGAGCGACGCCGTGTCGAAATCGCCCGGGCGCTTGCAACGCAGCCGCGCTTTATCCTGCTGGATGAACCGTTTGCGGGCGTGGATCCTATTGCCGTGCTGGATATCCAGAAAATCATCGGGTTCCTCAAGGAGCGTGGCATCGGCGTGCTCATTACAGACCATAATGTCAGGGAAACGTTGGGAATTTGTGATCATGCCTATATCATCAGTGAAGGAAAAGTCCTGGCTAGCGGAAACCCTGATGAAATCATCTATAATGAAAGTGTGAGAAAAGTATATCTGGGAGAACATTTCAAGCTGTGAAAAAGATTCGATCCGCACGAATCTTGTCTTACCGTGGGTATTCCAAATTATGAAGCCTACTCTCCAGTTTAAGCTGTCGCAGCACTTGACGCTTACTCCGCAATTGCAACAATCCATACGGCTGCTACAGCTTTCCACGGCCGAACTGAGCCAGGAAATAGAACGTATGGTTCAAGAAAATCCCCTCCTTGAGCTTGATGATCATATCGGTAGCGATACGATCGACTATCGGAATATGCCCAGCGATATCCGGGCGGAGCCGTTATCGGATCTGATCGAGATTCCGGATGCCGGTGCGAAATTGCTTTCTATCGAGGACAGCTCCGACACGAGAAAGATGACCGATGAGTCAGACTGGTTCTCGGACGATAGAGCCGTTCGCAACACGCGGGATGACGATGACGAACGGGATTTTCAGCAACAAGCAGCGGAACCGCCCAGCTTGCGTGAACATCTTAACCTGCAGCTGAGTCTTAGCCAGATTCCGGAGCGTGGGAGACGAATCGTTGGTTTGTTGGTCGACAGCCTGGATGACGACGGCTATCTTGCACAGGATCTTGAAGAGCTCGTTGAACTGCTGCCGCCCGAGCTCGCGATAGACATCGACGATCTTCACAATGCTCTGGACCAGTTGCAACGCATGGATCCTCCCGGCATCGGGGCGCGTAACCTCAGGGAATGCCTGCTCATGCAATTGCATGCGCTGCCGGCATGTACTCCTTATCTCGACCAGGCGTTGCTGCTGGTGAACGACGATCTTGAAAGCCTGGCATCGCGGGATTTCGCCACCATTAAAAAGCTGCTGCACTGTGATGATGAATGTCTGCGATCGATCCAGCACCTGATTACCCGGCTGAACCCAAGACCCGGCATGGCATTCAGTTCCACGGTCGCCCGTTACATCATACCCGACGTAATTGTCACAAAGATCGACGGTTCGTGGGCAGCCAGCCTTAATCCTGAAGCTATGCCCCGCCTCAAAATCAACCGGCTCTATGCGGATATCCTGAAACGCTCGCATGATGATGCCGCACGAGGCCTGTCGAGCCATCTGAATGAGGCGAAATGGCTCATCAAGAACGTACATCAGCGTTTCAGCACGATACTCAGGGTATCCTCAGCAGTGGTCGAACGCCAGCAACAGTTTTTTGAGCATGGCGCAGTGGCCATGCGGCCCATGGTATTGCGGGAAATTGCGGATACGCTTGACTTGCATGAATCCACGATTTCGCGGGTAACGACACAAAAATTCATGAGGACGCCGCGGGGCATATTTGAATTAAAATATTTCTTTGGCAGTCATGTGGCCACCGACACCGGCGGTGCTTGTTCCGCCACCGCAATTCGTGCTCTGATCAAGCAGATGATAAACGCTGAAAATGCACAGAAGCCGCTGAGCGATAGCCAGATTTCAGAAATTCTGGGGCAGCAGGGAATTATGGTTGCCCGCCGTACCGTGGCAAAATATCGGGAGTCCATACAAATTCCTCCCGTTAATCTTCGGAAATCGTTTTAATTCAAGCCAAGGAGACATGATGAATCTCAATCTTACCGGTCACCACGTAGAAATTACTCCTGCAATGCGTGATTACGTTACTTCAAAGCTGACCCGGGTTATGCGCCATGTCGACAATGTCATCGATATCAACGTGATTCTATCCGTGGAAAAGCTCAAGCAAAAGGCTGAAGCAAATGTCCATATACCAGGCAAGGATATTTTTGTCGAGGCCGACGGTTCCGATATGTACGTTTCCATCGATAACCTGATGGATAAGCTTGACCGCCAGATGCTCAAGCACAAGAAAAAAAATGAAAGCCAACGTAATATCGGCGCGTTAAAGAATCAGGATGTCGAACAGCCTGAATAATCGGCTCAATCAGGACTGTAGCATTGCCAGATAAGCGGAAACGTTGTTCCCCGGTCCTATAACCTGGAAGATGGTTCAAGCCAGATGTCCCGATTTAATGTTGCACAGCTATTTGAAGATAAGCGGTCAAATCTGAGCCTGATTTGGGAGGCCGGTAAAGACGGTGGAGACCGGTCTCTGGACGCGGAAGCCGTTGCCCGGTCGACACAGGGAATGATCGGTCACCTCAATTTCATCCACCCTAACTGGATACAGGTACTGAGCGAGACCGAAGCCGAGTATCTCAACACGCTTGGTGCCGAATCCCTGGCGCAGAGTATGCAGCAGATCGCGCAAAGTGACCTCTTGTGCATTATCGTTGCCGGTGGCGGTTCAGTGCCGGACTCGATAAGAGCCTTGGCGGATGCCACCCGCACGCCCCTTTTCCGCTCACCCTACTCCAGCCTGGAGGTGATCTGGACGTTACGCCCCTACCTGGGGCGCGTCCTTGCGCCCTCCTGTAGCCGCCATGGCGTACTGTTGGACGTTCTCGGAATGGGCGTAATGATCACCGGGGAAAGCGGCGTCGGCAAAAGTGAATTGGCGTTGGAACTCGTGAGCCGGGGTCATGGGCTCGTTGCGGATGATGTCGTGGAACTTTATAGAATTGCGCCAGAAACGCTGGAAGGTTGCTGTCCTCCGATATTGCGTGATTTTCTTGAAGTGCGCGGGCTGGGGATGCTGAACATCCGGACTATTTTTGGCGAGACTGCGGTACGCCGAAAAAAAAACATGAAGCTCATCGTGCATTTGCAAAAACCCAGCAGCGCTGATTTCAACACGATGGAACGACTGCCCATCAACGATGTTACTGAAAGCGTCCTGGACGTCAATATCCGCAAGGTGATCATCCCGGTTGCCGCTGGGCGAAATCTGGCCGTACTGGTAGAAGCGGCGGTGCGCAATTATGTTCTGCAACTGCGTGGTATCGACAGTGCACAGGAATTCTTTGCACGACATCAAGAGGAAATGGAAAATGGCCAAAACAGACAAAAGCAGGAAAATGAACTTTGAATTGCAGGGCAGGAACCATTGATTCTCTCCGCGTATTCGAAAAATGCAGCTGATCGTCATTAGCGGCCTCTCCGGTTCGGGTAAGAGTATCGCCCTTACCGTGCTTGAGGATAATGGCTATTATTGCGTGGACAATCTTCCAGCAAACCTGCTGCCGGAGGTTACGGTATATTTGAAGGAATCCGGACACCAGCGCGTAGCGGTCAGTATCGACGCCAGGAGCCGCGAAACCTTGCATTTGTTGCCGCAACGCTTGGCCGATCTGAGACGGCAGGGAATGGAAGTGCACCTGCTGTTTCTTGAAACTAAAACCGATACGCTGGTAAAGCGTTTTTCGGAAACCCGGCGCCGCCACCCACTCAGCGATAACCGCTCAACTTTGCCGGAAAGTATAGAGTTGGAACGCGAAATGCTGCGCGAGATACACGATCTTGCAAACCGCATCGATACCAGCGATTTGAGGGCCAGTTCATTGCGTGCATGGATAAGGGATTTTGTCGGTCTGAATCATGCAAGCCTGACTCTCCTGTTCCAGTCATTTGGCTTCAAACACGGCATTCCTCTGGATTCCGACATGGTATTCGATATTCGCTGCCTTCCCAATCCGCATTACGAGGCGCTTCTGCGGCCTCTTACCGGAAAAGATGGTGCGGTAATTGAATACCTCGATGCGCAAGCCAGTGTCAATAAAATGTTTGAGGACATCAAACGATTCGTGGAAGACTGGTTACCCTGCTTCATCCGCGACAATCGCAATTACCTGACTGTGAGTATCGGTTGCACCGGCGGACGTCATCGCTCGGTTTATTTCGCTGAACGATTGGCACGGTATTTCTGCGGAAACAACCAGGTTCTGGTGCGGCACAGGGAGTTTGATGTGTAGAGCTGGCTGAAGGGAAAGTGCAAACTCATCCCGTTATGAGCGATACATCGTCTTCTTCAACCCATCTGGAAAATATGCTGAAGCTTGCGCGCAGCGGCGCGGCAGGATGCCATCGCTGGTTATGACCTTACCGCAGTGTCTCTGCCGCGCATGCTTCGGGAGAGATCAACACTAGGCCGGTTGTCGCCCCCCGATAAATTCCGGCCTCGGTCACAATAAAATCCATCGGAATATCATGGGGTTGAGGATGCACGCTGTCCTTCCGCAAAATTTCGAACGCGACGCCGATGGCTAAAGGCCGCGGAGCGATCGCGATCAAAGTACGATCGAAATAACCGCCGCCATATCCCAGCCTGAAGCCCATCTGGTCGAAGCCTATCATCGGGATTACCAGCGCGCCAACCGTTACCACGCCGGTATTATCCGGTACCGGAATGTCATAGGTCCCCCTTTTCATCGGCGCACCCGGCCACCATCTGCGAAAACACAGCGGTTCCTGTTTATTCACTACTTCGGGCAGTGCAAGCGTCGCGCCGCGCTCCCGGATAAAATTCATGAACGGGCGCGGATCATATTCGCCACGATGAGGCCAGCAAAATCCCACCACTTCTTTCTGTAAAGACGGAAAGCCCTGTTCCAGCAAGGCTGTGATAGCCGTACTCCACCGGCAGTGCTCCCCTTCCGTAATGCATTCCCTGCGTACCATCAACTCGGCGCGCTGCTGCTTTCTCCACGCTTTCCAGTTATCCATCATCCTGAAGCGTTATCTGCAAAGGTGACACCTGGTCTCCTTCCATCACAACTGCTTCTCGACGGGTGCGTGATGATCATGGGCAACCATATTGCATGAGCAGTTTTCTGACGGGTGAAGGAATGGCTGCTTTTAGTGCATCATCAAACGTTATCCAGCTTTTGCTCCTGTCCGGCGTTATGGTTGAGGGACATGAAACCACTTGCAGTGGCTGTGGATGAATCCGCAGCCTGAAGTGAGTAAAGGTATGATCAAATGGCAGCATCTGCGCCAGCGGCTCTACTGTCATGCCAAAACGGCGCATGCAGTGTTCGCCTGCGTTTTCGTTCACCGGCATCTCCGGCAGACACCATAAATTGCCCCAGATTCCCACAGTCGGGCGTTTCTCCAGAAAAATCCGCTCCTGCTTCATCAGCATCAGGAGCACTGTCTCCCGCTCCGGTAGTGGCTTTCTTGGCCTCGGAACAGGGAGTTTATCGGTTCGGTTATCCCGGATCGCGATGCAATCCCGTCGCAACGGGCATGACGAACATTTGGGCTTGCCGCGAGTGCAAATCGTGGCGCCGAGATCCATCAATGCCTGGGTATAAGCTTCAATTCCAGCTTCGGTCCCGTTCTCGTCTTTGCCGGGCAACAGTTCCTCAGCTTTTCGCCACAGTAGAATCTCGTTCTTTTTCTCTCCGGTATAGCCATCGATTCCGAAATAGCGGGCAAAAATACGCTTGACGTTACCGTCGAGTATCGCGCACTGCTGCCCGTGCGCAAACACGGCAATTGCGGCAGCAGTAGAGCGCCCTATGCCGGGCAGTTGCCGGATCACTTCCACATCTCGAGGAAAGACGCCTCCATGGTTTGCGATAACCAGACACGCGGTCCGATGCAGATTTCTTCCACGCGAGTAATAACCGAGCCCGCTCCATTGCGCCAGCACATCATCGAGGCATGCCGAAGCAAGGCTTCCGATATCGGGGAAGCATTGCAGGAAGCGCAGGTAGTAAGGAATAACCGTACTCACCTGCGTCTGTTGCAGCATGATTTCAGATAGCCATATCGCATACGGGTCGCGGATGTTCTGCCAAGGCAGGTCGTGGCGACCATGATCTTTTTGCCAGTGGATCAGCTTTGCGGCAAAAGAGTTCAATGGCGGTCCCGGTACT